>CAIUQW010000404.1 GCA_903901395.1 uncultured Chlorobiales bacterium
CAGAGATACTTCACTGGCGTGATCGAAGCTGACGAAAAACCCGCCGGAAGCTCGCCGAACAGCTGTTCAAACGCCGGAATGAAATCGTTGTTCGACAGGCCGCCGAGGTAAAAAAGCAGCAACGCCTCTTCGATATGCAGGGTTTTTCTCATGTATTTCGGGATAAGCGCGCTCGCATAAGGTTTGATGAACGGCACCAACGATCGGTTTCGAGGCACCTTCACCGTCAGTGGGCCGATCGTGAGATGATGGTTCGTTCTGGCAGATACCCGTTTCTGACCACGGCAGCTTTGCCATCAGCGGCCTTGATCTGCCGATACGGCTCCATGGATGCAGTAATTTCGGCTTCCATCGCCAGGGCGATCAACGGCTGTGCTGCAAGCCTGGGCAATGCTTCAAGGCCTGCCCCTTTGCCGGGAAGTTCGAGTATCGATGTGGTTTCTGTCAACATCTGCTGTGCTCCTTGTGTTTTTCCTCAAGGTCACACTTGTCGCCGATCTTTCGGCTATCCCTTCAAACACAACTTTTGAAAATAACTCCGCATGAACGTAGCGAGAACCATTCTCGCAATCGGGCAGTAAGCATGAGGACAGAGCAGCCATACTGCTTACAGCAAATTCACCGCTACAAAGCAATTCTGATTCTAAAACATAGCGGCTATTTTAACAGATGGAGCAGCTCCAAATAACAAACCCCACTTGAAGCAGTGGGGTTTGTTCAGTGACGCGATTTTTACTTTGCGAACAGGCTAAGAGAACTTCGTTCTACAGAGATTCACCGTTATCTCAATGAACCTCTGTAGCCTGTCAGTTCCCCCCATATCTCAACCACATCATTGTCGTCGTGCTTAATGGCATTGGCAAACAATGGTTCATAGCTGTTATGAAGCTGTCTCAACCTCATGAAATGACCAGCGCAATCCGAATCGGCAAATTTGTACCTGAGACCAATTCCAGGATCACCCTCAACCACGATGTCGATCAACCCTGGCTGATGTCCGTATTGCGACCATGCCATTTTGCTCAACGCCTCAAAATCATTCATCGGAAAACGCATTTATCAAGTAAATACAAAACAAATAATCACGCAAAACAGAGGGGCAGGCAACAAAAAAGCGCAAAATTAAGAACGCCCATGAGCATGGATTTTCTCTTCGAGGTCAGCAACAAACGTATAGTCTCGAGTGGCCGCTCCAGTATTGAAGAAATCGCCTGATGTCTTAACATGCAGACCTCCGCGAGTAAAACAGCCATCCGTCCATCCATTTCCAGTTTCTTACTTTCAGATTCAGGGTTCTCTTCGCTGTCACAAACTTCATGCGACACAAGAGAGGGTGCATCGATACGATAATGCTCATAAAACACTTTCCTGAATATTTTAAAGAGCTGAATTTCTGTGGTTTCTGAGTCTACCAACTGATAAGTCTTGTAAATTAAATAGTTTGTTTTTTTCAGTGAACCGGTCATCCAGTACGCTACGGTGTACATGTGATCCAACAAGTCAAGGGGCATTCTGCTGTTGTGCTGCATAGTTTTTCCTTTGGCTATTGATAAAATCATCCCTGCGCAATACGTAAATCATACGCATCACGCAAAGGCATACAAGCATCTTACATCTGTGGGTACTACTCAGGGCACTGCGAATAATGATTACAGAAGCAACAAGCTATATTGAGAAGTGGGGTTGCGGTGTCATAGCTGTCCTATAGATCATTATGAAGATGGCAACTATACTCTGCATTTAAAAGTTCACCAGAAACAACGCATCCCGGATTTTTTTGAGTCGGTTCAGAAAAGTGTGTAAACGGTCATAACTTTCAATCATGTAACAGGATCAAAACTCTGACCGGAAAGCACGCGAAAACGCCGGATGTGCAGGAAGAGCTGCTCAGGCAACTGATTCAGCGAAGTGGCGGCCTGAAAACTCTCTTTGACAAAGGCGGTCTGCTTGTCCAGATCAAAAAACCGTTTCGCGGTACGCCATCGTCTGCTTCGACTGCATTGTCGTCAAGTACCGGCAGGAGGGCCGGGTCTGTAACAAGCTCGTTTATTGAGTGTTAGCCATCACGATGGAAGGGCGGTAAGCGCTGCTGGAGATGTGGATTTCACCGAACGAAGGGCCAAAATTCTGGCTCGGCATCATGACCGTGACATTCTGATTGCCGCCGTTGACGGCTGGTCGGCTGTGCCGAAGCCATCGCCACCGTTTTCCCGAAAACCGAGGTGCAACGCTGCATCAGAAATCAGGCTAAAGCCTTTATTAGTTTTGTCTTATCTGCATACCCCGGACTGAAGTCCGGGGCAATTTTTGAAGAATTTGAATGGCCGGATTAATAACGGCGCATCAGCCGTCGAGGAGGCGGAGCTGAATCTGCAAGCATTCGGAGACCAATGGGATGTGAAATACGCAAAAGGTTCATTCCCGAACGACGAATTGATCATCAGGCTGATCTACATGGCGATGCAAACCATCGCCACCAAGTGGACGATGCCAATCCAGAACCGGGATGCGGTGATCAATCAGTTTTCCATTGAATTCGAAGAATGGCTTCCCGTTTGAAAACAACAGTTTACACAGTTTGGTGCCCTCCCCTGACGACGACCTCGATGTCCAAGTGCAATCGCCTCATATCCGTTATCTGAAAAGGCTTGACGCCACTTGCCAACATGCTGGCGTGAAACTCAGAGAACCTTGGCCGTTAAGCGTTGTGTAAATCCACTTTTGAATACCATGTCAACCGCCTTTTTTCTGAGCAGTTTCTGTGGACCCGTTGTACAGGATCGCGCATGATTATCACTCAAATGCTACTGATATAGTATTTTTCTATCATTTGCCGCCTATTTGGATGCCATATTAATAACAAATGTATCGCAGATTTTGTGCGGCTGATCCAAAAGAGCACCTACCCCTTGTCAATCTGGCGGAGAATTTCGCTCAGTGAGGCGGCGGCGGTGAGTTTTTCTTCGTCGGTGGCAGCGTTGTAGAAGCGGATGATCGCCTGGCCGCCGATGCTGATCGGGGGGTACTCCTTGCGGGCGAGCATTGGCATCACGGAGAGAAATTGCGCGACCGCCTCCTGCTCCATCCCGTTGATCCGCGCGATCACTTCACCCGCGATGCTCGTCCACGCCTCCACGCCGAGACCGGCCACATACGCCGCGCTCTGCACCGCGCCGTACTGGAAGCCCACCACGGCGAACGCGACATCCTGACTTGCGTTCCGTTCAAGTCCGGCGGGACACTGGCCGATGGCTTCGGCAAGAAATTGCATGGCCAGCTTCGTTACCGATTCGAGGCTCTTTTCAGTTTGATCGTGCATTGGTCGTGTCGTTTGAGTGTTCGAGAGTCATTTCCTAAAGAAACGGAAATATCCCGAACAAGTGAAGTCAGACGTGCCATTCCGATCCCGACAACTGCCGGAACAGGACAGCGTTCGGCGGATAAACAGATTTCCGGAAAAATCCCTGCCGGAATTTTAACGATTGTTATATCTTCTAACAGCAGAACAACTGTAACTCACATTCGTAAAACACTATCACTGCATCCGATGAACAGAAATCGATTCAGCACCCTGTTGCTTTCCGCATCCCTCTTCCTGAGCGGCGGCCTTTTTTCGATTCCCTCGACGACACTGGGCGAAGAGTCTACAGCAAACGTCATGAAGATCGACAACTCCACCAGAGATACGCTGTTCGCGCTTCATTACGCCATCATTCCGGAGATTCTCTTTTCAGAAAACGGCCCGCGATTCTTCAATGACCTCTACACCGGCAACACCGCGCCATTCCGTGAGATCGTCGAAGGGCCGCTCGGCAAGGAGTACGCTTCGGGCATGACCTTCACGCCCGTCCACAAAAACGGTTACGATCTCGTGCTGATCTCGTTCCCGCAGCCCCGGTTCGAGGCGCTCAGCATTCATGCCGCCATCGTGAAAAAGGATGGAAAGTACCGTTACCTGACACTTGAAAATTTCAGCGCTACCGCAACAGATGGCTCGAAAACCATCATGGACGAAGTGACATCGGAAAATGCGCATAACAATCTGGGGGCGAAAAACTACGATGACCGGAATTCGTTTCAGAACGATCTGGACAAGCTCCTGAGCCTGTAAGGAAATCAGAAACTCCGATTTCGTCTGCGGTTTAGATAATTCAAAAAAATAATTACGTCGCCATATCGCTTGCAGTACAGCAGTCACTTCCACCAACAATAAAGAGGAGACCGTTTATGCGCAGCATCTATAAAAAATACATCGCGGCACTATCTGTTGGTATCTGTGTCGCGACAGCCGACGATGTTCAGGCGACCCCCATCACAGTAAACAACTTCGATTTCTCCAACCCGTCACTGGCCAACGGCAATAGTAACGGTGGCTCAATACCGGGTTGGAGCGCAACCGTCACTACTGGCACCATTGGTACGTACAACCCCGGTATCGAGTATTACAGCAATCCGTCAATCGTTGACCCGGGCAGTTCGGGAGTTATCGGCACGATGGCGGATCCGAATGTAGCATTTTTGTATTGGGGCAGCGGCCAGTCAATCAGCACGGCCACCGGTTATTCGATTGTAGCCGGAGAAACCTATCGATTGACCGTGGCTGTAGGCAATCGCAATGGTGCTTTTGCCGCGCCGTTCGGGGGATGGCAGATCGAGCTGCTCGACGGTGATTCGGTGCTGGCGATGCAATCCGGCATAAGCGCTCCTGCACCAGGAAGCTTTGGCGACGTAAGCCTCTACTACACCGCTGTCACCGGAGATTCGGGTTTGCTCCGGATCCGCCTCAGCCAGCCCGGCGTCTATGCCGATTATGACAACGTTCGTCTCGATGTGGTTCCAGAGCCTGCAAGCGTCATGTTGCTCGGGGTGGGATTTGCGGGCTTCGCGATGACTGGACGGTATTTCAGGTACGCAAACAAGAAAAGCTGAAAAGCTTCCTTGCAAATCGCTTGACGAATAAACGCAACAAAAACGCTACGCTTCGCTTGACGGCCAAGCCTATCCTTTGAATGCTTCCTTCAGATTCTCGATATACCGATCGATCTTCTGCGTGAACGCCATCTCGATGAGCGGCGAGAGGAGGAATTGCAGGAAGCCGGGGAAATCGACTTCGAGCGTGCCTTTGGTGTGAAGTTGAACTTTCGTGCCGCTTCCAGCGGGGGCGAGACGCCAGCCGCCTTCGACCCGCGCATTACCTGCGCCGTCAACGGGCGTCCAGTCAACGCTCAGCGTCGCGGGGTCGCTTCGATACACGCAGGCGTAGATGGTCTGCTGGAGGGTATGGTCGCCGATGGCGATTCGCTCCATGATCCAGCGGAACGCATTGCCGCCGAGCGGTTCGAGCTTTTCGACATCGGGAAAATGGGAAGCCGAGCGGGGAACGTCGGCGAGCAGCTCGAAAACTTTGCCTGGCGTGGCCGGAGTTTCGAACTGCTTCGACACATCGATGGTAACGGTGAACGACATAAACCAACAGTTTGAGGTTCTGTCAGACGAAATCCCTTATCGCGCGGCCTCCTCGACGTTCCGGCTTCCCTTGGCGCTGTTGAAGGCGTCGAGCAGCTCGCTGTCGCGCTTGTAAACATCATCCCTGAAACTGACTTTTTCGCCATCAGCGAAGGCAGTCTGATAGAGGAAATAGACCGGCACCTTGACCGGAAGCAGCACCGTGCTCGTCTTGCCGGTGTCGATTGCCGCTTCGATCTTCTTCAGGTTCCATTTTACCGAATCACGCAGCAGATACTCGGCCAGTTCGAGTGGACGGTCAACCCTGACGCATCCGTGGCTGTAGGCCCGTCGGCTTCGTTCAAAAAGCGGCTTGGTCGGCGTGTCGTGCATGTACACCGTGAAGCGGTTCGGCATGTTGAACTTGATCCTGCCGAGCGAACCGTCGTCGCCCGATGCCTGTACGAGTCGGTAGGGCAATCCTCCACTCTCGTACTGCGCCCAGTTCACCGTGCGAGGATCGACCGGCTTGCCGTTCGCGTCCACGACGCTCAACTGGTTCTTCTTCAGGTAGTTGATGTTTTTCCGGATGGCGGGAATGGACTCCTTGACGAGAATGCCCGACGGGATCACCCAGTGAGGATTGAAAATGACGGACTGTATGGCGGCTCCGAAAATCGGGGTCTGCAAGTCGGGCTTGCCTACGATGACCCGTGAATTCCAGCGAACCTTGTTCTCTTCGACGTAGACGACCGAGAATGAGGGAATGTTGACCATCACGCGGGTCTTGCCCAGTTTACCGGAGTACCAGCGAAGGCGTTCGAGATTGAGGCGTATCTGATCGATCCTCAATGCCGCCGGATAATTCATGGCGTTGAGGGTTTCCATGCCGACGACGCCGTCAACCGACAGACCGTGCCGTTGCTGAAAGGCTTTCACCGCGTCGAACAGCTCTTCGGTGTAAGTCTGTCCGGAAGTTACGGAAACAGAAGGTAATGCGGTTGCTGATGCGGAGAGCGCGGAATCGGCTGAAGCGGCATCGTTCCGAACCTCCGCCGTATCCGCCGCCAGATCGCCCGATACGATGAGTCGCTCGCGAATCTGCGGGATGCGGCTGTCGAGCTGACCGACCTTTTCGATCCTCGGCCCCGCGGGAACGGCGTGCCATCCGCCTTCAGCGGCGATCTTGCGGTAACGCGCAAGCGCTTTGCGCAACGCGAGATACTCCGGCGACGAGGGCCTCAGCTCCGCGATCATCTCGGGAAAGCGGCTGCCCATGACCGCCGTCATCAGCATCTGGTCGTAATTCTTGCCGGGCTTCGAGGTCGCGATGTTCCAGTTCGGATCGAGCGACCTTGGATCGACCTTGCCCGAGCGCATGTGCGAGAGCAGCGTGAAGACGGCGTCGGTCATCAAAAGATCGGCCCGCGCCTTCAGCGCCGGAGAGTCGGGGGGATTGTCGGCGAATTTCCTGATTTCGTCGTAATGGTAATCGGATCGCTTGAGGCCGTCGCTGGAGCTTTCACCGATCACCTCGACAAGGCGCTCGATGGCCTGCCGGTTCGTCCACGCGAGGCGATAGTTCATCGCCCGGTAAAATCGCTGCAAATCTCTGTCGATTCCGAGACGTCCGGGAGCGGAGGCGGCATCCAACTGTTCGAGACGGTCGAGAGCGCTCTTCAGGTGGAGCCTGACCGTCGGGTCAGGCAGGCGGATGGTGGTGCTGTCGGCGGCTTGAGCCTGAACCGGCAACGCAAGAGTGATGACCGGCAGCAGCGCGAACCAGAGCAATACGATGGGCGACATCGATTGTTTATGCAGGGTTATACTCATCCCCTCCACCAAGCGCAAGTTCGGGATTGAGCACGACCGAACTGGAGGCATAATCCTGTCCGTCATGATAAATAAAGAGGCAGGTGCCATCCTTGATCAGGTCGATCACCTCCTGATACTCGTTCATCGAGAGCGCCGGGCACCCCTGGCTGCGGCCAAGGTGGCCGGTTTGCCTGATGTACTCCTCGGACACGTAATTCGCGCCGTGAATCACAATGCTGCGACTCTCCGCCATGTCGTTGATTCCCGGATCGAGACCTTTCAGCACGAGCGAGTAACCGTTCTTGCCGATATAAGTGTTTTCTGTAAGATAGAAGCCGAGACTGCTCTTGTTCGAGCCGGGCTGGTTGGAAAAGCTGGTCGCCATGACATCGCCGCTCCCCTTTCCATGAGCCACGAGCGCTGACTGAAGCACGATGCCGCTATTGACGTCGATGATAAAGAGACGTTTGCTGTCGGAGGGTTTGTTGAAATCGATCAGAGTGATGAGACCTTCGCGGCGGATAAGTCCCTGCCGTTTGAGGTTATAGTAGCCTTGCAGGGCGAGCTGAAGGGCTCTTGGATCAATATCGCTGTCCCGTTCGATGGAGTCGATAACCGAAGCCATCCGCCGGGTTGCCGGGTATTCGTCGAGCGTGAGAGTGCTGCCGGTCACGGGCAGAGCCATGCACAGCATAAGGGCAAAGGTGAATCCTCTTTTTTTCATACACATATTCCTTGATAGCAGGGCCAAAGCTCCCGCGTCATACTATTCTTTCAGTCGTTACATAAAATCGGCAACATCCGGGCAGGAGAGGCGGGATGGGAAAAGGGTCCTGCGCGATGGCCGTGCCGGTGCGTCCGGCAGGCTTTATTAAATTTCTGTAAAGATAAACCTTTTTTCGGAGGGGCAAAACGACTGCGACAGACGGATTACTCCAAGCGCCGTAACTTTATACATTAACGGCTCATACCGTGATCGCTCTGGAAGCGCACCTCCGCCCCGGCGATGCGGGAGTTCAGCATGATCCGCTGCCGCGATGGCCAGTAGTTGAACATCAGAATGCTCAGCGACTCCCAGATCGACACCCATGCCGCGATGGTCACGCCTTCGTCGAAAACCCGCCGGTACACCAGTCGCCGCGAATCGGAAGAAATTGCCGTGGAAAGCCATAACGAGAGAAACAGCAACACGATACCGGCAAGGAAAAAGAGCAGCGCTTTTCTCAGAAGCCGCCGCATCGTGGCCGATTCGAGTTCACGCTGGTAGATGAAAAACTTCCGCAGACTGGTGCGGATGCGCTCCTGAAGCTCCTCGGAGGGCACAGCGTCGAGCGTGATGCGGATGATGAAATCGACCCGCCCGATTTCACGCACGCAATCGAGCAGGTAGGCGGCCAGCTCCTCGTCGAGGTCTTTGCGGTGATAAGGCGCCTGCTTGTCGAAATCCTCATACAGCTCCTCCACCTTCGACGCATAGCCATCGATGGCGACGAAACCATCGTCCGACCGGTCGTACCGTTCAAGAATGTTCTTTTTCATAGCCGTCAGCCGTCATCATCGTGAACAGAGATGCCACGCATTGCAACCGGAGGCGAGCGGATCTCAGCACAAGAGCCGCTCGCCCGGATGCCTTACTTTCCGCTGCCCGAAACGAACTGCCAGCGGGAGCTGACCG
>CAIUQW010000405.1 GCA_903901395.1 uncultured Chlorobiales bacterium
CCGAGCTTCGCCTGGTACTCGTCGAGCTGCCTCTTCAGCTCCTTCAGCGTGCTTTCGACCTTGCTTCGCTCGCGGGTGATGCGCGTCATTTCGCGATTATCCGCGTGGCCCGTAGCGGGCAGAAAAGTCAGCGTGACGGCAAAGAGCAGGCTGGCGCACAGGAAATTTATAAAGGAGACAGGTTTGAATCGGCTGCCGGAAAACATTCGCATGGTATCAGGTCGGTTGGCGCTCACAGTTGCAATCAAGAGTCCCGCGCAATAGACAAGCGCGGATGCAGGTTCAGATAAAAAGTGGCTTTAAAATAAAATTTGTTTTTCTGAGCCTGAAATAATTAAATAGCTGCACCTCTATTTATTAGTAGTGAGAAATCCCGGCAGTGACCGGCGATCGGCTTTCGGAACCGGTAAAGAGAGGCGAAATATGCCTTTTTGCATGTAACCACCACTATGTAATATATGGACAAGCTCGTCATCCGGGGCGGAAACAGGATCAGCGGCACCATCGCCGCTTCAGGCTCCAAGAACTCCGCGCTGCCAGTCATCGCGGCGACGCTCCTGACGCCCGATGGCACCTTCGCCATCGACCGGATTCCTGACCTCAAGGATGTCCGCACCTTCATCCAGCTGCTCGACTACCTCGGCGCGGAAACCTCGTTCGAGAACAATCTTCTGAAGGTCTCGACCAGTGATCTGAAGAGCATCGAAGCGCCGTACGAGCTGGTCAAGAAGATGCGCGCCTCGATCTACGTGCTTGGGCCGCTGCTCGCGCGCTTCGGCCACACGAGAGTCTCGCTTCCCGGTGGATGCGCCTTCGGCCCGCGTCCCGTCGATCTGCACATCATGGTGATGGAGAAGCTCGGCGCGACCGTCACCATCGAGAAAGGGTTCATCGACGCCAAAGTCAACGGAAAGCTTCGCGGCGCGCGCATCGACTTTCCGATTGTCTCGGTCGGCGCGACCGGCAACGCACTGATGGCCGCCGTCACCGCCGAAGGGACGACCATTCTCGACAACGCCGCGCTCGAACCGGAGATTGAGTGCCTCTGCAACTTCCTCGTGAAGATGGGGGCCAGGATCGACGGCATCGGCACCACGACGCTCACCATTGACGGCGTCGATCAGCTCAAGGCGGTCGGGTTCGAGAATATTTTCGACCGCATCGAAGCGGGTACGCTGCTTGCCGCCGCCGCGATCACCGGAGGAAGCGTCACCGTCACCGGCGTCGTGCCGGAGCAGCTCGCCTCGGTGCTCGACGCATTCCGCCAGTCCGGCTGCGCGGTCACGGTCAAGGAGGATTCCGTAACGCTCGTTGCGCCCGAAAAGCTGCTGCCGGTGGACATTACCGCGCGTCCCTACCCCGAGTTTCCGACCGACATGCAGGCGCAATGGATGGCGCTCATGACGCAGGCGCAGGGGAACAGCACCATCATCGACCGCGTCTACCACGAACGCTTCAACCACATTCCGGAGCTGAACCGCCTCGGGGCGAAGATCGATATAAGGGACAACTGGGCGCTGGTGCACGGTCCGCAGGAGCTGACCGGCACCAAAGTGATGTCCACCGACCTCCGCGCCTCGGCCTGCCTCGTGCTTGCCGGACTGGTTGCCAAAGAGACCACCGAAGTGCTGCGCGTCTACCATCTCGATCGCGGATACGAGGCCATCGAGAAGAAGCTGACCACACTCGGAGCCGACATCGAGCGGGCGAAATACCAGGAGTTCTGACCGGAAAAGGGTTTAAAAAAAAGTTAAATATCGCTTGCATTTTCAATCACATACCGTATATTAAGACCACTCTGAAGAACGGTATGGCTTTCGGAAGGGCCCTTAGCTCAGTTGGTCAGAGCAAGCGACTCATAATCGCTGGGTCGTAGGTTCAAGTCCTACA
>CAIUQW010000406.1 GCA_903901395.1 uncultured Chlorobiales bacterium
CAGCAACCTGCGCATTATCGTGCAGGATACCGAGGGGATCGAGGAGACCTTCCACTTCGAGGGCGGCCTGAAGGAGTTCGTGCGCTTCACCGACTCGAACCGGCTCGGCCTCATCAAGGAGCCGATCTACCTCTCGGGCGAGCGTGAATCGACCATGGTGGAGATCGCCCTGCAGTACAACGACTCCTACCAGGAGAACGTCTTCAGCTACGTCAACAACATCAACACGCACGAGGGCGGCACGCACGTCACCGGCTTCCGCAAGGCGCTGACGAGGACGCTCAACGCCTACGCGCAGAAGAACGACCTGCTGAAGAACCTGAAGATCGCGCTGACCGGCGACGACTACAAGGAGGGTTTAACTGCGGTGATTTCGGTGAAGGTGCCGGAGCCGCAGTTCGAGGGCCAGACCAAGACCAAGCTCGGCAACTCGGAGACGCAGAGCATCGTCGAAACCATTGTCAACGAGCAACTCGCCGAGTTCGCCGAAAGCAATCCCGGCACCCTCAAGCTCATCATCGAGAAGGTCAAAGGCGCGGCGATCTCTCGCGAGGCCGCCCGCAAGGCCAAGGAGCTGACGCGCCGCAAGTCGGTGCTTGAAAGCTCGGGGCTGCCCGGCAAGCTGGCCGACTGCTCGATCAACGATCCCGAACACTGCGAGCTGTACATCGTCGAGGGCGACTCGGCAGGCGGCAGCGCCAAGCAGGGGCGCGACCGCAGCTTCCAGGCGATCCTGCCGCTCAAGGGTAAAATTCTGAACGTCGAGAAGGCGCGTCTGCACAAGATGCTTGAAAACGAGGAGATCAAGACGATCATCCTCGCGCTCGGCACCAGCATTGGCGAGGAGGAGTTCTCGCCCGAAAAGCTGCGTTACGGGAAAATCATCATCATGACCGATGCCGACGTTGACGGCGCGCACATCCGCACGCTGCTCCTGACCTTCTTCTTCCGCTACATGCGCTCGCTCATCGAGGCGGGCAAGGTCTATATCGCCCAGCCGCCGCTCTATCTGGTCAAATCCGGCAAAGAGCAGCAGTATGCGTGGGACGAGGATGAGCGGGTGAGCATCGTGGAGTCGATGAAGAAGCTCCAGAAAGCGAAGGCCAACGTCAACATCCAGCGCTACAAAGGTCTCGGTGAAATGAACCCCGAGCAGCTCTGGAGCACCACGATGGATCCGGAGCACCGCTCCCTGTTGCAGGTCACGGTGGAAAACGCGATGGAGGCCGACCAGGTCTTTTCGACCCTGATGGGCGACAAGGTCGAACCCCGCCGCGATTTCATCGAGAAGAATGCGCGTTATGTCAGACGCTTAGATGTCTGACATAACCTGCACCAGCACCTGCTTTTTCAGATTTTCGATCCATGCGTTGAAAAGCTCCTGACTCTTGCGGTTCCTGGCCAGCTCTTCGATTCGCGTGAAATCGCGCTCCAGCGTCAGGCGGTGCGCGGGTTCACGCGAATTGAGCATAAACAGCGCGTAGAACGGAGTGCTCTTGTCCGGCGTGATCTTCTCCGGCTGACTGATCTCCCCCTTGTTTTTCAAACTTCCAATGATCTTCTGAAGGTCGGCTCTGAGTGTGGCGATCTCGATATTCGGACTGTCCGAGGCCGACATGATCACCCCTCCATTGGCGGCGGAGGCGGGATCGTCCGAATACTTTTCAGCCATCGCGGCGAAGGTGGACTTGCCGGAGAGAATATCCGCCCGGATGGATTTGAGCAACCCGAGAGTCGCGGGAATATCGGTTTTGCTCCTGTCGAACATGGCGAGAATGTGGCGGGAGTGAATGCGGTCGCCATCCTTGTCGATCAACTGGATGATATGATAACCGAACCGGCTTTCGACGATGCCGGAAATCTGACCCGGCTTGAGCGCGTATGCCGTTTTCTCGTAACTCGGCACCAGTTCGCCTTTGCTGGTATAGCCCAGCTCGCCCCCTTTTTCACGCGAACCCGGGTCGTCGGAGTATTCACGGGCGAGCGCGGCAAAATCGCCACCTGCGGCAAGCTTCTGCTGAATCGTCTTGATTTTATCGAGCGCCGCCTGCTTTTCAGCATCGGTGATTACCGGCATTTTGATGATCTGCGACACTGAAACCGTTTCAGGCGCTTCGGACAGTTTTTCCTTCTCCTGATTGTAGAAGGCCAGCGTCTCTTCGTATGAAACGGTCGCTTCACGGAAATTTTTCCGTCTGAACGCATCGACCATCTGCTGGTCTTTGATGTCCTCGCGAATGCGCTGCTTCAGGCGATTGACCGGCTGTCCGAATCTTGCCTCCATGGCGCTGACCGTCGGGAAACCAGCGCGCAGCGAAGTGAAACGGGCGGCGGCCTGGTCATCGACGCTCTTCTCATCGACCTTGACCGTGTCGATCTTCGCCTTGGTCAGGAGGATTTTCTGGTTGATCAGGTTATCCAGAATTTTTTTCCTCAGCTGGGGATCGTTCTTGGCGTCGGGAAACTGAAGTCGCAGCATCAGCTCCTGCTCGTTGATATCTGAATCGAGAATGATTTCGCGCCCAACGACGGCCACGATCCTGTCGAGGGATGTGGCGGCTGGCTCGGCGGCAAAACCGTTCACGGCGATCATCAAGGCGGCAAGCACGGCAAACAATACTTTTTTCATGGGATCAGGTTTTCTGGTGGGGACAGGCTCCGTGAGGCGCGCGTCCATCGTGACGATCCGGCGCGACGAAATAAACCCGCCCGCCGGGAATCCTCGACCGTGCGACAAAAAATGCCGCAACGGTCAACAAAGCTGCAACATACAGAGAAACTCCTTTACGGGCAAGAGGCGGATCGGAATCGGAAAAGCGAGGAAGTCACGAAGCCGCCCCCCGCGGTCGAGTCTGCCGGGGGGCGGGGCGAAGAGGCGGATCAGGCGCCGCGGAACTTGATGGGACTCTTCGAGCGGGTCTGCCAGTCGAAGACGATCGGCGCAGCCACGAAGATCGACGAGTAAGTGCCGACCAGGATTCCCGCGAACATCGCGAAGGCGAAGCTGCGGATGGCCGGGCCTGCGAAGATGAAGAGCACGATGACCGAAATCATGATCGTGCCCGAGGTGATCACGGTTCTGGAGAGCGTCTGGTTCATGCTCTCGTTGAAAATCCGCTCGTAATCGGAAGGCTTCTGCCCGCGCAACCGCTCGCGGATACGGTCGTAGACGACGACTGTGTCAGTAATCGAATAACCGGCGATGGTCAGAAACGCGGCGATGATGCTCTGGTCAACTTCAAGCGGCATGAAATCGAACAGTCCGCCAAGCAGGCTGAAGAGACCGAGCACGGTCAGGACGTCGTGAAAGATCGCCGCGACGCCCGCCGTGGCGAACTTGAGTTCGAAACGCACGCCCACATAGAGCAGAATTCCGGCGAGCGCCGCCGCGAGCGCCTTGATGGCCGACATTTTCATGTCGGTGGCGATGCTCGGGCCGACCGCCTGGATGCTCAGTATCTGTGCGTTATTGCCCGGCAGGCGCGACGATAGCGCGGTTGAAATCAGCGTCTTGAGTTTGGTGGTATCACCATGAAAATCGGTCTTGAGCAACAGGGAGCGGTCGAGGCCATACTGCTTGACCGAGCCGTTCACTCCTGCCTCTTCCATGATGGAACGCACGGCGCCGACATCGACCGTCTTGTCGAAACGGATGACCACCTCAGCGCCGCCCTTGAAATCGATGCCGTAGTTCAATCCTCTGACGAAAAGCGACACCATGCCGGCAACAAGCAGAATGGCCGAGATGGCATAGGCTATCTTGCGATGCTCGATGAAGTTGAAGTTTGTTTTCTGAAAAATGCGCATTGCTTTGTCTTGAAATATTATCCGAAACTCTTTTCATCCATGAACTTGCTGTCGAGCAACAGATCGAACAGCACTCTGGTAACAACGACAGCCGTAAAGAGACTTGCGCCCGTACCGATCATGAGGGTAACAGCAAAACCCTGCACCGGGCCGACACCATAAACATAGAGCAGAAACGCCGCAGCAAGCGTCGTGACGTGCGAGTCAAGAATCGATGAAAAGGCGCGTTTGTAGCCAACTTCGACCGCCATGCGAAGGCTCTTGCCCTCGGCCAGCTCCTCGCGGATGCGCTCGTA
>CAIUQW010000407.1 GCA_903901395.1 uncultured Chlorobiales bacterium
AATCGATCTTGTCCCACTCTTTGAAGGTGCGGTCGTAGTCGTACCGGAACATGCCGATCACCGGCCACAGACCGGGGTAATCCTTCAGGAAGGAGGCGATGTCGAGGCTTCTCGATTGCTCGACCACCGACAGGATGTTGAACGGAAACCACTTGGGGGTCTGGCCAAACACCTCAAGCTGCTTGTTGCTGAAGATCACCGGATAGCCGGGCGAGGCGGTGAACATCTCGCTGCCGACTCCCGCCGAGGCGAACATGTCGTTGAGGTTGTAGTACTGGTCGAAAAAGCCGTGAAAGCCGTGCTCCACCGGAAATCTCTCGCCGAGCGCGTCGATAGGCCAGCCGGTCAGCTTGCCGCCGAGTGATGGAGATGCTTCGACCAACGTCACCTCGAAGTTACGCCGCGCCAGTTCGAGCGCCGCGCTGATACCCGCAAGTCCGCCGCCAATAACAACCGCCTTTTTCGGCGTCGTCAGCTTTTCGGGTAGCTCGCCGTTGTTCTTGCCGGAGATGTCGAAAAGCGCCTTGCGCGGCTGATAATAGCCGACAAAGCCGGCAGTTCCGGCGGTCAGAGCACCCACCCCGATACCGGTGCGTTTGAGGAGATGCTGAAAAAACTCGCGTCGCTGCATGGATAAAATGGTGGCGGTTCGAGAGGTTGCGGAACAACTACGTGAAGCTGACTTGTATATTTAAGCATAAATGCAGGTTATCGCAATGATCACGAACCGATATGTCTGAAAAGCGGATGACAGTGAAAGAATCGATCCGGCGTAAAGCGCTCGACCTCGGCTTCTGCGCCGCCGGATTCGCCGTAGCGCGTCCGCTCCCGGAGGCGATGGCGGAGTACCGCGCGATGCTCGCCGAGGGGCGGCATGGCGAAATGACGTATCTTGAAACCGGCCTCGACGCGCGTGCCAATCCCGAATTCCTTCTGCCCGGCGTAAAAACCGTTCTCTCCGTTGCCCTGCCGTGGCCCGCGCCCGCCAAGTCCGGCGTAATCTCAGGATACGCCATTATCGCGGATTACCACCGCGTAGTTGGCGAGTTGCTGGCGGAGCTGCTCGACTTCATCCGCTCGATTTGCGGGAAGACGGTCAACGGACGAGCCTGCGTGGACAGCTTGCCGGTGCTTGAAAAAGCGTGGGCCGAAGCTGCCGGAGTCGGGCGCACGGGGAAAAATACGCTGCTCATCACGCCTGACCACGGCTCGCGCGTATTCCTCGGCGAACTGCTGCTCGACCTCGAACTCGAACCCGACGCACCGCTCGACTGGAATCCCTGCTGCGACTGCAATGCCTGCCTCGACGCCTGCCCCACCGGAGCGCTCGCCGCGCCTGGCAAGCTCGCCGCCACCCGCTGCATCTCCTACCTGACCATCGAGCTGAAGCGCGACTTTACGGACGAAGAGGCCGCGATGACCGGCGAGTGGCTCTACGGCTGCGACCGCTGCATCGACGCCTGCCCGCACAACGCGAGTGTCAAGGCCGCGCCATACATCGGCGTCGAACCAATAGAAGAGCTGGTAAAGCTAACCGCCGCCGAAGTTCTCGAACTCACCGGCTCGCAATTCCGCAAACTCTTCGCCGGAACTCCCGCCCTGCGCCTCGGCCTCCGCCGATTGAAGCGCAATGCGATGGCTGCGCTGAAAAGAGAGCAACGACAGTGAAGAGCGGAAGAGGGGTATGGCGAGGCTGTCGGCGGAGACGCAAACGGGGTTTTTTGCTGCTCGTGAATTATTCAGGTTATATTATATTGATTGACTTTTAAATTTTTTGAATTGGCTTCGCCCGTGACCGCCATCCAGGTCCCTGAATTGCATCGACATGGTATCGTCCCGTAGGTCCAACGAAGAGGTTCATCACTATTAACCACAACAGATTTCTATGTTTATCAAAAAAGAGATCGATCTTGGACATGGGAAGGTAATCACGATCGAAACCGGAAAAATGGCCAAACAGGCCGATGGCGCGGTTGTTGTCGCCCTTGGAGACACCATGGTGCTCGCCACGGTGGTATCGACCAAAACCCAGCCGCCGCCGAATCAGGACTTCTTCCCGATGCAGGTCGAGTACCGCGAGAAGTACTCCGCTGCCGGCAAGTTCCCCGGCGGCTTCTTCAAGCGTGAGGGGCGTCCGTCCGAAAAGGAGATTCTCTCCGCCCGCCTGATCGACCGCGCCC
>CAIUQW010000408.1 GCA_903901395.1 uncultured Chlorobiales bacterium
CAGAAAATTAGGACTCAGGAAATATACAAGGGGTTCAGGAATATTCTTCCGGAATGGCTATTTTTTCATCGGACAGTCAGCAAAACGATGTCGATATGCAGCCTCGCGATCATCAGAAATACGCCACATTATGAAGATCTACAAGCGTACCGGAGCCTTGCTGCTCACGATGTTTCTCGCGCTTCAGGCCTGTTCGAGCTATCGGGGGACGACCAGAACGACAACAACGACGACGACGACAACGCGCCCCGTCGAGCGAATTTCGCCTGAAGAGGCTTACAGGCTCGGCAAACTCAAGAACAATCCCTACCTCATCGACGGGCGGCTCTATGTGCCCATGAGCTTCGATCAGGTCTACGCTTACGAGGAGACTGGTCTCGCCTCGTGGTACGGCCAGGAGACGCTCGACCAGCACAATGGTCAGCCCACCGCATACGGTGAAATCTTCGATCCCAGCCTGCCCAGCGCTGCGCACAAATATCTGCCGCTTCCGATGATCGTCCGGGTCACCAACCTCGACAACAACGCCTCGATCATCGTCCGAGTCAACGACCGCGGCCCCTTTGTCGATGGCCGCGTGATCGACCTGAGCGCAGAAGCCGCCAAACAGCTCGGCTTCTTCGGCAAAGGCACCGCGAGAGTGAAGATTGAATCGGTATACCGGTGAAGAGAATGTTGAATGAAAAATTGGCTGGTGGTTGAATTTGGAAATTAAACGTGATGACACATTATGCAAAAAGCTGTAATGATCATGATTCTGTTGCAACATGACGGAAAAACAGAAAAGGCTGCCTCGGTTTTGATCCGAAACAGCCTTTTCTGTTTTTTGGAACCGCGAATGAGCTACGATCAGGCATTTTGCTTCATTCTGTTTCTCAGTATCATTTCCGAGATCAGAAATCGTAGCGAATGCCGGCGAGGACACTCTGGCTGTGCCAATTCACCTTTTCTCCATCCACATCCTTCAAGCCATTTGTTTTCAGGTATCGGTAGCCGATATCCACAGTAACTTTCTCCGATGCTTTGATGCCAACACCAGCACCCAACTGCCAGGCGAAACCGGTATCGTTTACCCAGCCATCGCCGGAGTCGAGATTAGCTATACCCATACCGCCCATGACATACGGCATAACATCGCTTTTGGACTGGATATCATAATAGCAATTTGCCAATGCCGTCAACGCTTTCAGGTTGAAATTCTTAAGGTTGTTGCCATTGATGTCCCAGGCATAGTCATTAGTTTCATTGTAGGCGGCAAGGTATTCTTTGTCGAATGCATTCAGCTGATAACCAACAGCAATCTCAGTTCTGACGGGCTTGAAGTTATAACCGAGAGCAAGGCTTAAAGCTTCGCCTGTCTTGAATTTTGAAAGGTCAGCGTTTGAGTATTCAACATCGCCAGGAATAGTAAGTGCCACAGAACCGCTTACATATGGCTTGCCTTCCGCCATTGCGGGCGTTGCTGAAAGGCCTGCGAACAGTGCCGCGAGTAAGATTGATTTTTTCATTGTTGAAATGGGTTTGATTGTTTCGGCTTTATTGTAGCTATATAAGTCAAAGGTGACTTGTTGAGAGAATAAAAAAGCCCTGACATATATACAGGGCTTTAGGTCGATTTGCACCATTCCACACAATGGATACATCACGAATCAACCGATCAGAGTGCCCGTGCTTATAATATATTTTGCATATGGCTCTGTTCAGGCTACATTAATTTTTCTTTTTCTATTTTCCAGCAACACTGTTTTGCAAAATTATTCCCCCAAAACACATTCATGCCTTGCAGATTATGCCTTTGCGCCCAAAAGAGCAACTAATAAATAGTTACATTTCTTTATGCTCCGCCAGGAGCGCGAGCACTAAGCTTTGATACACCACCAGTATAACGATTCCAGCATCGATTACCGCTACAATTATCATATTGCCGATGGCAGCCATAATAGGAATCGCATTCGCGATCACTTGTTATTTTATCATGGCAGTGAATCGCTTGAGTTATTTAATCACAGACCTCTTACTTTTTGTTCTAAATATCGTTTCTTCGCGTCCTAAAACGCAACCAACAAATGCTTACATGTTGTTACAAAAAGTGTAACATAAGCGGAAAAGCTGAATTGATGACCCAGACGAGTAGAACCGTTCTGCTAAAGGTGTCGCCGTCGCGGTGATCGGCTATCCAGCAGTAAGCTGCAGAGTAAAATTGAACTACATCTGAAATGCAAATGAATAATACCCGCTGCAAACAAAAAATAAACGCTTACAGATTGATGCGCGTCTGATGTCAGGTCTCTGATTTACTGCTTTTCTTGTGTTGAGTCTTTCGTTGTTTCAGGGTATGCCAGCGCAAAATCGATATGATCGATAATCGAGCCAGATGAATTGATTTCTATTTTACGGGCAGGCACCGATACTCCGAATCTGGCGGCCTGTTCTGGTGACACTCTCAGAGTACATTCTCCAGGCGGAATCTTGTCGATAACGTAAAACCCATCATACTCGGATATTTTTTTTGCAAGTACCTTTCCGTCTTTATCAAGGGCCTCTATAACAATACCTGCGGCGTTTTTTCTGATACCACTCTGCATACTGTATACCATACCACTAACCTCACCGGTTCCCCAAACAGGAAATTCGAGCTTAATCGGATAACCAGGTCTTGGTACAATACGGGTTCCTTTATCAGCTGGTATCCAAAGAATATCTTCGAGTGTCGTTTGTGAAATGGAAATGTTTACTGGAACATTTGGTGCAAGTCCGCGCAGCAAAACCGTGCCGGTAGAGTCTGTGTTTTCCTCTAATCTGCGCGAATCGACTATAAATCCAACATTCTCGAGCAACGTTTCATCATCATCCCTTTGCTTGTTCAGATTTTGGTCAAGAAATGCCCTCGCCGATACGCTTCCCTGGCCGCCAATCGATCGGGCGTCGCAAAACCATTGTCCCTTGCGGGGTTCACGGATCAGGCTCATGGATAATCTCAAACCAACATTCCATAAACCTGTAGTTGCATAACCGCCGTTGATTCCCATGGTAAGGTCACGCCCAGTGTGGTTGAGACCCAATGACAAAGCAAGTCTACCCACAGAAGGGGAATACGAAAGCGTACCGGTGGCCAGAGTCTGCTTATGCAGGGAAAGTTCGGTACTTCCCATAATACTGTTTATACTTTTTTGGGGAAGCAACTGATAATCTGCTTCCAGTCTG
Organism: uncultured Chlorobiales bacterium; assembly: GCA_903901395.1. Taxonomy (GTDB): domain Bacteria; phylum Bacteroidota; class Chlorobiia; order Chlorobiales; family Chlorobiaceae; genus Chlorobaculum. The sequence goes on from CAIUQW010000408.1 coordinate 3,205, forward strand.
AATGAACAACCCCTGCGGCTGATACTCGCATAGGAATATCCCGAAAAAGCATCTTGACATCCTGCGCCATCCTGTATTCGTTCGAGCGCAAACCTGTGCGTATTGTTCACTCCGAAAAATCGATTGGTATTCGTCAGGCTGTAACGCTGTATTTTGTGGTTGTCATCGTAATCGATACGTTCTCCGCCAAGGGAAATGCTTGACGTTTTTAAAAAAGTGATGGGACGAAAACCGTCTATTCTTCCCGATAACCTGCGGCGAAACGCTGCCGTTCCTGAAATCGGCTCCCAGCCGCGATCGAACTCTTGCCACTGTAAAGAACAGCTCAGCGGACCGATTTTCGAAATCGTGTTTGCCTGCCTTGCCCAGCTCGATAATGAAAGGTTGTTTGCCGCCTGCACATCAATCTGCATCATTTGCAGATAACCGCTGAACCCAAATCCGGTATAATAGCGCTCCTCTTGGCTTCTGTCATCAACGGACAGGCATGCGAGGGACTGACTGGTGGTAAGCCATCTGGTAATTCCTATATCGCTTTTCCAGGTCGCTATCGGAGATACTGATGAATACGGGTCTGTTGGCGAAGAGAAGAGTGAGTTTCGTGATTCATCCGAAAGCGCGATCTGATAAGCCCAGCTTCCGGGTTCGATCATGTTCCGACCAACATAGTATTGATGCGATTCGGTTTTCCGTTCACCCTGTGGACCGTTGAATACCAACTCCAGTTCATTAAAACCATAGACGAGGGGAATATCGGTAAAGAGATAGCTTTCTTCATCATTGGATGGACGGTAGTCGAGTACGCTGCTATTTCGATACAGCTCCACATCCCATCCTTTTCCCAGAAAACCTTTCAATGTCACCATGTCGAAATATTGCGACTGAGTGATCGGGTAGTTGCTGATCATAATACCGGGGCCGGTAGTGCGACCAATCAGTGGCAGCGCTGACGGATTTATATCTCCCAAGGCGATTCGTCGAGCATCCAGCACTCCGAGCAGGCCACCATCGGGGTACACCCTCTCCATAAGCATATGACCGTTATCAATACCGAATACCGATTGTTTGCCTGCGATGTAGCCTGAGAGGTCCAGGGTGCCGTTCATCCAGAGAAGATCACCGTAAATTCTGCTGGTGTAACGGGTGTCTCCCACACGAGTATCATGATCATCACCGGAAAGGGGGGTTGAGAGCGACAGATCGACTCCCGGACCTCCGATTAGCTGGTAGGGTACCTCTCGATGCGGAAAACCGGGATCGTTGCTGGTGCCATAACCCCAGGTATTCGCACCTCGCCGCTCACGGGCCAGACGCTGCTGCAACGGCAGCGGCTCATACGGGCTGATGTCGATCAACGCATCGAGACGCTTGGCCTCTATGCGCATAAAAAACCACTCCGCAAGCAGTCCGCTTTCCACATAGATATCGTCCGTGAGCACCAGGATTCGCGATGTATCATAGACTTGAGGCTTTCCCTTTACCGTTACCGAGCCGTTTTTTGTATCGAGCCGAAACGATTGACCGGGCCGGGTCGTATATCCGCCCGCGCTACCACTGGCAACATTGACGGTAATACCAAACTCCAACAGGCGCGAGAGTTCCCCAAGAGGCAAGAGCAGTTTGCCGCCGGGTTGCATATAGGTTGGCAGATCGCTTTTCAGTGGCGTTCTTGCAAGGCTTACAAGGCAGAACAGCAGGTCGTCGTCGCTTACCGTGGCGAGAGGCTGCGCATGATTTACTGCTGGTGCTGATTCGGCGCACTCTGCCCTGCATGGCCTTCCACTCCATGCAAACCAGCATGTCAACAGTATTGAAACTATAAGAGCCGAGCATCCTGAACAGCCTTGCATACAAAGAATGCTTATGGAACAACAAGAATGTTTTCGGCAAGTTGTTTTTCGGAACCATCGGAAGTTTCGCGATACACCACTCTCAACCGGCCGCCAGAAAGATCGAGCCCCTTTGGATGCTGCAGAGGCAGAGATAACGATCTACGCGGGTTTGGCGTATAAACGGCAATACCCTTGACGATACCAACTTCGACTTCACCTTTTCCAGGAGCATCCCAGAAAGCAACAATGTCACCATAAGTCGATCGCCGTCCTTCACGTTCTATGTTTAGGTTGAGCGTGTTTTTTGCAGGATTTGAAGTTCGTAAAATCTTGAGATCGGAAAGCTTTGCCGTTGCTTCCAGAGCGCCATGACGGACAATAACCGGAATCGACAGACCATAGATCGGCGTCAGACTGACGCCAAGCCCTTTATCGGCTCCCGCGCTCTGCGCTTGAATCGCCTCTTTGGTCTCGGGAATAACTCTGAACTGTAAATGTGAACGATATTCTCCTTCGGCAAGCTCTGAAGGTTTGCGTAATTGCATCCGTACCGTCTGCGTCTGATAAGGTTCGAGGATAACGCGCCTTGGCGTTACTCGAAGAAATGCATCCGCGAAATGATCGTCAGCGCCGGGAGTGTCGATAACCTTCAGCTCTCCAGATTCACTCATCCGCCTGTTCACAAAGGTCAAACTGTAAGCAAGCTGCCTGTTGCTGCGATTCATAAGCATCA
>CAIUQW010000409.1 GCA_903901395.1 uncultured Chlorobiales bacterium
GTTCGATGTTCGATGCCTTCGGCTCGATCGTCGATGTCCTGAAGATGCAGCAGAAACTCATTGCTGCCGGGCCGGGAGCAAAATAGAAAAAAGAGGCTGCCGAAATCGACAGAAAAATCGCTGAAATCGAGGGCATGATCACCAAAATGAAAAACTCGCCGATGCCATGCCCGATGGGCGCGGGTGCGATGCAGGGAATGCCGTGCATGCAGGGACAGCCATGTCCAAACATGCCGCAACCCCCGGCAAAGTGAGCCATCCCCGTCTGTGAAACACAAACGGAATTTTGTCAGAACTGAAAAAGGTCGGCACTGCGCTGGCCTTTTTCTGCGTCGAGACACTTTTGCATATCCTGCCAGAAATTCGCCTGCCCGGCAAAAGTGAGCTTATCTGTTTTCGTGTTGCATCAAGCTTCTATATACCGACGAAACGCCACTCTGCCTTATTGTCAGGCTGAATGAAACATTTCCACTGGCTTGCATAGTACCGGCAGTAATCCGCTGGTAAGGCCAGTTGCGTTTACTGACGACTGGAATTATTGGCATATCTCATCTGTTAAGAATCAGGATTTTGATGTCGTAATGGATGCGTTATCAAATCGTTGTTCTGTCAATGAAAAGGGGTTCACAACCATGATTGAAGAAGGCAAACAGGCTCCCGACTTTACGCTGCCGGATGGCGAGGGGAAAGAGGTTTCTCTGTCGGATTTCAAAGGCCACAAGGTGCTGCTGATTTTTTACCCCGGCGACGATACGCCGGTCTGCACCGCGCAGCTTTGCGATTACCGCAACAACGTGACGGCGTTCACCAGCCGGGGCATCACGGTGGTGGGGATCAGCGGCGACAGCCCGGAATCGCATAAGAAATTCGCTGAAAAGCACGAGCTGCCGTTCCAGCTTCTGAGCGACCAGGAGAGAATGGTCGCAAAGGCGTATGACGCGCTCGGCTTCCTCGGCATGTCGCAACGCGCCTACGTGCTGATCGACGAGGCGGGCAAGGTGCTGCTCGCTTACAGCGACTTCCTGCCAATCACCTACCAGCCGATGAAGGACTTGCTCGCCCGCATCGACGAGGCGCGAGGCTAAGGACGCAAGCGCGGAGATTGGCCGGAATCCGAATCTTTTTTCGTATCTTCGCGGGCGTCTTTCCAGAACAAAAATGCAGAGAAAATCAATGGAACGTACCCTGACCATCCTGAAGCCCGATTGCGTGCGCAAGCAGCTCATCGGCGCCGTCACCGACCAGATCGAGCGCGCCGGTTTCCGCATCGTGGCGATGAAGAAAACCCGCCTCACCAAAGAGACCGCCGGCGCATTTTACGCCGTGCACAAAGAGCGCCCCTTCTACGGCGAGCTGGTCGATTTCATGTCCTCCGGCCCGTGCGTGCCGATGATCCTCGAAAAGGAGAACGCCGTCGCTGACTTCCGCACGCTGATCGGCGCGACCGATCCTGCGCAGGCTGACGAAGGCACCGTCCGCAAACTCTATGCCGACAGCAAGGGCGAGAACATCGTCCACGGCTCCGACTCCGCCGAGAACGCTGCCATCGAAGGCGCATTCTTCTTCTCGGCTGAAGAGGTCGTCCGCGTGGACTGAGCGGATTCCGTACCGCTCATCCTTCATGAAAAAGGCCGACCCGGCAGAGCATCCGGGTCGGCCTTTTTGCGTTTGCCGATGATTTTGCCGCGATGACCTTTATCGCGACTCGCCCTCTCCGCCAGCCGGGTTCCCTCCGTTGGAGCGCCTTTCCAGCAGCGACTCGCTGAAGGTCTCGCCGTAAATATCCCACACCGTCACGAAGAGCGCCGCGATGACCGGCCCGATGATCAGCCCCGGCACGCCGAACATCCCGAGGCCGCCGAGCGTGCCGAAGAAGACGAACAACTCGTGCATCTGCGTATCGCGTCCAACCAGAATTGGCCTGAAGATGTTGTCGATCTGACCGACGACGAGGGCGCAAAACACCGCAAGTCCCGTGGCTTGCAGGTAGTGGCCCGACACAGCAAGAATAATGACCGTCGGAATCCAGATAATGGGCGAGCCGACGAGAGGCAGGAGCGACAGCATCGTCATGATCGCTCCCCAGAAAACCGCCTGCGGAATTCCCGCCACGTAAAACGCCAGCCCCGCCAGCGACCCCTGCGCCACGGCAATGACAAGCGACCCCTTCAGCGTGGCTCTCGATACCGAAAGAAAGCGGTCGAGCAGGCGCTTCTGATCGCTCTCGTTCAACGGCAGATAGAGCTGGATTCTTTCCAGAAACGCATGCCCGTCCTTGAGGAAAAAGAACATAGTGTACCAGAATATGAAGAAAAGCACGAGATCGTAAATCGCCGTCCAGGTGAAGGCTGAAAAGCCGCTGATGACCGACGAACCGAGATCACTGAGCAGTGCAGCGACTTTTTCAAGTATCAGGTCGCTGTAGCTCTCGATGTCTGCATAAAATGGCAGGTTTGATAACAGATGCGGCAGGCCCTGCGGATCCCTGAGCTGCTCGCGGATCAGCGGAATGACCGTGCCACTCAGCGACAACGCCTGGGTGATCACAACGGCGAAGAGCGCGACCAGCGGCAGAAAGACCATCAGGAAAAAGATGAACAGCGTCAGCGAAGCGCTCAGGCTCCGGCGACCTCCGGTCAGCTTGATGAAGCGATGGAAAAGCGGCGTGGCCAGACCTGTAAAAATTCCGGCGAGCAGAATAGTGATCAGGAACTGCCGGATCATCGTCACAAAAAGCGCAGAGATCAGCAGCGCCGCCCCAAGCACGGCGATCTTGTTGAATTGCGGGGTGTTCATTCGTGTCATGGCATCATGGCGTCGTGCATCGTTGAGAAGACTCCCTTCAATGTAACGCGCCCGCCGCATCACTGCAAAAAGTGATTCGAGCGCAACTGCGGGGTCAAAGACGCTTTGCGGGATCGGCCTCGACGAGCAGCATCGAGCGGATGAGCGCGACCGCGAAGATTCCGGCGGTCTCGGCCCGCAGTACCGACTCGCCAAAAGACAACGGCGTGAATCCGGCCTCGGCGGCTTCGACGACTTCGGCGTCGGTGAATCCGCCTTCGCCGCCAACGAGAAAGAGTATCTTTTTTCCGGCTGGCTCGAAGGCGGGAAAACTCTCCTCTGATTCGTGGGCGATCAGGCGCAGGTCGTAGCCGTCGAGGGCGAGCGCTTCGCGGAAGGCGAGCGGCGGCGTGAGTTCGGGAAGGTGGAGGCGGCGGCTCTGGCGGGCGGCGGAGTGAACGATGCCGCGCCACCGTTCGAGTTTGCGATCGATCTTGCCGGAGTCGGGCGTCGAGACGGTTCGTTTGGTAATCATCGGCACGATACGGGCAATGCCGAGTTCGGTCGCCTTTTCGAGGAAGAGATCGAAACGTTGTGGCAGCTTCAGGAGCGAGAGGGCGACCGTAACCTGCGTCTCGGGAGGCGGCACCGTGCGCGGATTCTTGATCGCGCCGTCGAGCGAGTGCTTGCCGATGGCTTCGACCGTCAGCTCCGCCGCGAAGCCCGCGCCGTCGGTGATCGGCACGATGTCGCCCGGCTGGCAGCGCAAGACGCGGGCGAGATGGTGGAACTCCTCGCCGTCAATCACCGCGCGAGCATGTTCGAGATCGAGCTGGCGCGGCTGAACGTAAAACAGATCCATCTCCGGCTACGCCTCCTTTTCTGTGACGGCAATCGTAGCGAAGGCCACCTCGACAGCGCCAGCCGCCTTCAGCGCTTTGGCCGCGGCCACCATAGTCGCGCCGGTCGTCAGCACGTCATCCACCAGCAGCACTCTCGCGGGGGAGCGCTTGCGGCCCGGGCGGAAAGCTCCGGCCATGTTTTCGCGTCGTGCTTCGATGCCAAGCCCGGTCTGCGTGCTGGTATAAAGGCTGCGGTCGAGGCACTCTGTCACTACGGGCAAACCAAGTACGCCAGCCATGCCGCCCGCAATCGCTTCGGCCTGATTGTAAGTCCGCTCGATGCGCTTGAGATGATGCAGTGGCACCGGCACAATCGCATCAAATGCAACCTGATCGCCGCTTCGGAGGATCAACTCCCCGAGCCGTTTGCCGAAGAGTTCGCCGAGCGGAAACAGGCTGCCATATTTCATCGAGTGCATGGCTTTGTGCAGCGTGCTGCTGCTGCGGTAGGGATAGAGACACCATGCGGCGGATGGAACAGCGTGCTCGTCGAAGTGATCGCGCACGGTGCTTTGAAGCGCCATGCCACCGGCAAATGCGCCCGGAAACGGGTTGAAATCATCGAAGCATCCGGCGCAGATGTGCTCTTCGTTTTTGTCGAGCGGCTTCTGGCAGAGAATGCAGACCGCCGGGAAGAGCAAATGCGCGAGACCGTCAAGCATCGCTCGCGACGGGTTTGCCGGAGGCGAAGCAGAGCGCCGCCGCGCCGTAAATTCCAGCCTTGTTGCCGAGCCGCGCCGGAACGATCTCCAGCCCGTCGTGCATCGAAGGCAGGGTGGAGCGGTGCAGTTGCATCATCGCGGGTTCGAAGATCAGCTCGCCCGCCGCCGCGATGCCTCCGCCGATCACGAACTTCCGGATGTCCATCAGCGCCGTCACGTTGGCCAGACCGACGCCGAGAATCGAGCCGATCCGCTCCCAGGTGCGCAGAGCCGCGGCGTCCCCCTCCCTGGCCGCCTTTTCGAGATGGCGGGGAGAGAGCCGCGAAAAATCAAGGCTGCACAGCTCCGCGAGACGCGGCGACCGGTGCGCGCCCAGCGCTTCGCTGCACGCCAGTTCGACAATGCGCTCCTTGCCGATCATCCCTTCGATGGTGCCCCGGATGCCCGCGTGAACGCTCTCTCCCTCGAAATCGATGATCATGAAGCCTATTTCGCCTGCCGTGCCGGAGGGGCCGCGATAGAGCTTGCGGTCGAGAATGATGCCGCCGCCAACGCCGGTGCCAAGCGTCACGAGCATGAAGTCGCGGAACGCATTGCCGCCGCCGAAGATCGCCTCGCCGTAAGCGGCGGCGTTGGCGTCGTTCTCGATGATGACGGTCGTCGCGAGACCGTGCGCCTCTTCAAGACGAAGCCGGAGCTGGTCGCGCAGAGCGTGACTTTGCTGCCAGCCGGGAAGGTTCGGCGCGCAGGAGAGCGTCCCCTTCACCACATCGACCGCCCCCGGAGCGCCGAGGCCGACACCCGCAAAGAGGCCCGTGTCAAGCGTTTCAGCGGCTCGCTGGTAGATGGCGTCCGCCATGAACGCGAGTTGCCGCACGACGCCTTCAGGGCCAGTGGCGGTATCGGTAGGCTGGGTTTCTTCGAAAAGAATCCCCTCCGACTCGCTGATGGCAGCTATCTTTATGTTCGTCCCGCCGAGATCGATGCCGAGCGCCCATGTTGCCATAACCGTAACTGCTTATGAATTGAAAGGCTTGAGAAACTTCCGGCTGTACTGGCCCGTCGCGAAGAAGTCCAGAATTTCAACCACCTCGGGCGTTGGCGAAAGGTCGCGGCGCACGGTTTCGAGCGCCGTGGAGAGCAACAGACCCGACTGGAAAATAATGCGGTAGGCATCGCGGATGTTGCCAAGCTGTTCGGAGTTGAAGCCGCGCCGCTTCAGACCAAGCAGGTTGAGGCCCTCGTAGCGGAACGAGGCGTGGCCGCCAGCCATGACGAAGGGCGGGACGTCGAGCGCTGCGCGAGAGATGCCGCCGACCATCGAGTACCTGCCGATCCTGACGAACTGGTGCACTCCGGCCAAGCCGCCAACCACCACGTAGTCGCCCACATGGCAGTGGCCGCCGAACTGCACCGAGTTGGCGATCACCACATGGTTGCCGATGACGCAGTCGTGACCTGCGTGGACGTAGGCCATGATGAGATTGTCGGAGCCAACCACCGTCTTGCCGCTCGCCTTGGTGCCGCGGTTCAGGGTCACACATTCGCGAATGA
>CAIUQW010000410.1 GCA_903901395.1 uncultured Chlorobiales bacterium
ACAACCTCGGGAGTGGTCGCAATGCTGGAAAGAAGAGAAATGAAGAGGGGTAGTCTCACATCAATCAAGCGGCAGAGCCTGAGCCTGCCATCGATCCATCACAATCAGCGGAAAACCGCAGCCCGCCTGGCCTTTGGGATTTCCGACTCTTTCTTGGCATCATCACCACAACAAAATCGAATTACATAGTACGATTTTCTCCAGCCAAAGACGAATTAAATTTCAGAAATGATCGAGCGGTATCTTCATCAGGCCAGCACCAGATTGTTCTTCGACCTCGATCATCCCGTTCTGAAGCCGATACGCAAGATAGCTGTGGTGCTGCGGTTCGGACAGGACTGCCGGATTCAGCAGGGCGTAATTCAAACCGCCGGAATGTCTTACGGAAAAAGTCACCAGCCCCGGATGGCCTTCCCGGTGAATTCGGCTCCCGACACCCTGGGTGAAGCTGTAATCACTCTTGTGGAGAAGCTGCGGATAGCTTTTGACCGCCGGGCGGAAATCGAGCAAGCCCGCCCGGCAAGACACGCTAAACAGTTGACGACGGGTAACGACAGAGCCGTGTTCGAGAGCGGCATCCGCGAGAAATCCGCGCGACCAGTGGTACGCCGTCTCATACACCGTCGTTTCGACCGCATCGCTGCCATACCAGACGCCGAACGATCCATTTGAAAAACGGCTTGTCTGCCAGTTGCTGAAGGGCCAGAGAATAGACTTGGACCACTCCGCCTCTTCAAAAGCGCGATAGATTTCCGGCTCGAACGATGAGTGGCGCATCGGTTTTACATCGGCGGCCACCGATAGCGCAAGAGACCAGTCGGCTGGATTATCGCTCAGATCGTCGAAAGCATTTTCTATATCAGCCAATGAAACGATATTGCGCAGCAGAAGTAGGTTGACGTCGAGTAAGTCTATTTCTGAAAACAGATTATCCATTGTCAGGAAACGAGCGCCCTGTCGAGATAGGAACGAACCATCAACAGCCCGGCAAATCCCTTCTCCCTGATTACTTCGACCGGCGTATGGTTATCGAAGGCTCTGTTTCTGAGAGAAACCCAGCGATAGACGAGATCACGGTTTTCCGGAAACAGCGCCCGTAAATTTCTGTGAATCGCCAGCAGGTGACCGACACGCTCGTACTGATCGCGACTCGTTCCGACAGGCTCGCCTTTACGGTAGCGCATCAACGCCGCTCTGTTGGAAGATGCGATACCAAGCAAACTGGCCTGATCCTCGGTCGAAAGACTCCAATGATCAAAAAGGTTCATCACCATTTTCGCCAAACCTCCGCGATCCTGCGCTGTAATTTGCTGATCCACTGATGGAGCAACCACATCCATTTCTAATGCCGTTCTCATCTTCTCGACTCCGTGATACAGTTATTGCGATAACATCTTACGGATAGTATAAGAAAAAATAATTATCAAAACAATATTTGTTTTGATCGCAACAACTATTCACGATAATTCATTCAGATGATGGCGCTCGCTTATCGAGAATCTGACCACCTCCGAGCCTGAAGCGGCACAACTCCTGATACTTCGCGCCGCCGGGTTTGAGGTCGGATTCGTAAAGGCAGAGCGCGTCGAGCGTGGCGGGCCACGACACAGGTTCGCGGAGCTTGTGCGCACGCATCGCGTTGAAATCGTGCGAGTTGAAGCGGGCGATGGTGAGGTGCTGGAGGAAGGATTCGCGCGGTTCGCCTGGCGCTCCGGTTGCTGTGAGGAGGCTCTGGGCAAACTCCGGCATTCCGGCGGGCGCTTTGCCGGTTGCCCAGATGAGCCTCGGGCGACGCGGGTCGGGGCCGAACGAGACTCTCTCGAACACGACCTCGAACGGTGACTGCCGCGCCGCTTCGTCGCGCAACGCCTCGCACGCCGCCGCGACATCGAGGCACTGCCACGGCGGCACCATCGTCAGATGCAGGTTCTCCGGCCTGACCCACCGCACCTTCAGCCCGGCGTGCGCCCGCCGGAACTCCTCCGCGGCTTCGACAAGCTCCCGGCCTGCGGGCAGCCCCACGAACACGCGACGGCTTTCCATCAGATGTCCATTAAAAGTATGGCGACCCATGAACCGTCGGCAAGCTCTTCGACTTTCGCGCCATGATACGTGACGGCTTTGATTTCGTCCCTCGCGCCGGAAATTGCTTTACCGTGAAATGAGCCTTCGACGTAATTCTCGTTGATCGAGCGGATCGTGATTACATCGTACGCCTCGCGGTGTATTTGCGAGAGGGCGAGCGCTTCGTTGAGCAGATCAACGAGCAGCGCGACGCGGTCGGGCGCTTCGATGTGGAAGGGACGCTCGACCGCGCCATCGCGCCACTCCGGCCTGCACCACTCCGTCATGGCCCGCAACGCCTCGCCGGGCAGCTCCGCGAAGCTTGCAGCGGTCACCTCGAAGCAGAGGTCGGCGGTATGTTCGAGCAGGCGATACGGCATGTTCCGGCATGTTCCGTAATTTCTGTGATGTATCGTTCAAACGAGCTTCATACAGACAATGTACGCAACCCGGCGGCTTGTCGCTTTTTTATCTTACCTTGAAAGACGAAAAATCTATTCACGGAACGAATCATGCCCTCACTCGCCCTCGCCGCATACCGGTTGCTCTCGCCGCTCCAGCCGCTTCTGTTGCGACTTTTGGCGTCGCGCAAGCCGAGGCTGAAAACCTTCATGGAGGCGCGGACGAACCTCTTCGAGGAGCTTGAATCGCGTCTCGCCGCACTACCCGAGCCGTCGTGCCGCCTGTGGATTCACGCCTCGTCGGTCGGCGAGTTCGAACAGGCCCGCACGATCATTGCCGAACTGCGAGCGCAAATGCCGGAGATGGATGTCGTGGTATCGTTCTTCTCCGACTCGGGCTACGAAACGCGCAAAAACTACCCCGACGCGGCGGCGGTTTTCTACCTGCCTCTCGACACGCCGGAGAACGCCCGCAGGCTCGCCAGCCTCGTCCGGGCGGACATTTTCATGCTGATGCGCTACGACTTCTGGCCGAACCACCTCGCGGCGATCAAGCGAAGCGGAGCGCGAATGATTCTCGCCGCCGCCGCGCTGCCCGACGGTTCGCCTTATCTCAAGCGCGGATTGAAAGGATTTTACGGCAATCTATTCAGGCTGTTTGACGAAATTTTCACCATCGACGCCAAGGACATCACCACCTTCCGCGCCCAGTTCGGCTGCACGAACGTCCGGCAGGCGGGCGACCCGCGATTCGACCAGGTTGTCGAGCGGCAGAGAAAAAGCGACGAGCGGGCGGCGCGGCTCAAGCCGCTGTTCCGCGGTCGGATGACGCTCGTCGGTGGAAGCGTCTGGGAGCCGGACGAGGCGATTCTGATCCCCGCGTGGCTCTCGCTCCGCGACAAACTTAGCCTCGTACTGGTGCCGCACAAGGTGGATCGCCCGAACATCGAGCGCTTGCTGAGCGACCTGCGGCAACGGGGCATCGAGGCTGTGACAATCTCCGCGCTCGGCGAAAGCTTCGACCCGGCGACGCAGGTGCTCGTGGTCGATCAGGTCGGCTACCTCGCCGAACTCTACGCCATCGCCGCAATTGCGTACGTCGGCGGCGGCTTTGGCGTGAACGTGCACAACACCATCGAGCCAGCCGTGCACGGCATTCCGGTGCTCTTCGGCCCGATCTACGGCAACTCGCCCGAAGCGAGCGGCCTCGTCGAAGCCGGAGCCGCCACGGTCGTCACCAGCGAACCGGAACTCCGCCAGGCGCTGACCGCCTTCGTCGAGGACGCCGCGCACCTGAAACGCACCGGCGAAAAAGCGGGCAATTACGTCCACGCCCGCCTCGGAGCCACCACCATGATCGCCAAATCCATCGCGGAGTATTGTCAGAAGAGGTGAAGGGTAGAGGATGAAACCTTGGGAAAAACATCTTCCGTAGGGGCAAGCCCCCGTGCTTGCCCTCGACTTACCGGGCAGGCACAGGGGCCTGCCCCTACGAAATCGCAAATACATGAACATCCATACAAGGCGTTCCGCCCTCGCCCAATATCCTCCAACCCGTTGCCTGCGCAATATTTTCGCAGTATCTTGCGACATACAAATTTTGCAGTTTCACCCTCTGACTCATTGCCGGATGAAGAAAGAAGTGAAAGCGGCGATCATCGCTGGAATCATGGCCAGCATCATCGTGCCATCGTTTTGCCTGAGTGCTGCGACAACAAGCACTACCGTCATTCAGGGAAATCAGAACATCGTCGCCGGTCGTGATGTGTATCAAGGGTTAAATCTCACACAGCTTGACAGATACAGAAAGATCATCCTGCAACAGGATTGGGAGGCGACCAAAGAGAATCCGACGTTCAGGAAGCTGGTTCGAGCTGCTCACGGCGGCAAGGATGTCGAGCAGCTCGATGCTTACAGCCGGGCGACCTTCTGGGAAGACCTCTCCAAATATCTCGACAAGGTCGTGCAGGCGGATGCCGATGCGCAAAAACTGTTTCAGCAAGGCCCGGTTGGCGCTGAACTGAAAGCCCTGATCCCGAAAGTCGAAGCCGCCCGGGACAACTTCGACTACGACCAGGTCAACCGCCTGCTGGCCGGGTTCCGCGACAAGTACGCGGATTTGCAGCAAGACCTCGCAAAAGTACACTACCTGCAAGGCCAGACCTACGAACTGCAAATCAACTACCCCGAAGCCGAGCGCTACTACAAAAAAGCCGCCGCCATCGAGGATGAAAACCCGCTTTACCTCGATGCCCATGCAACGATGCTCTGGAAAATGGGACGTTACGATGAAGCTGAACCGCTTTACCGACGCGCTCTCGCTATCGGCGAAAAAGCCCTCGGCCCTAACCATCCCGACGTTGCCAAAAGCCTGAACAATCTGGCGCTTTTGCTGCAAGCTCAGGGCAACTACCGCGACGCTGAACCGCTCTACCGTCGCGCTCTCGCTATCGATGAAAAAGCGCTCGACCCCAATCATCCCAATGTTGCTTCACACCTGAACAATCTGGCGCTTTTGCTAAAAGCTCAGGGCAACTACCGCGACGCTGAACCGCTCTACCGACGCGCCATCGCTATCGGCGAAAAAACGCTCGGCCCTAACCATCCAAACGTTGCCAAAAGCCTGAACAATCTGGCGTTTTTACTGAAAAAACAAGGCAACTACCGCGACGCTGAACCACTCTTCCGTCGCGCTCTCGCTATCGGCGAAAAAACGCTCGGCCACAATCATCCCGACATTGCCACGCTCCTGAACAATCTGGCGGGTTTACTGGAAACGCAGGGCAACTACCGCGACGCTGAACCGCTCTATCGACGCGCTCTCGCTATCTGGGAAAAAGCGCTTGGCCCTAATCATCCTGATGTTGCCTCAGGCCTGAACAATCTGGCGTTCTTACTGCACAATCAGGGCAACTACCACGACGCTGAACCGCTCTATCGACGCGCTCTCGCTATTCTGGAAAAGTCTCTTGGCCCGAAGCATCCAAATACCATTTCATGCACAAACAACCTCAACGCTTTGCTTGAAAAGAAAAAAGCAGCGAAGTAGCCCTCGCGAACGACCCGATTTCGACGGATCGCCAATACAGGGCGGACACGCAGGTCCGCCCCTACAGAATCGCAAAAAAAACGGTAACATCACGCCACGCATTCCGATTCCGATTCCGACCCCGATTTCGATTTCTCTCCCAGCACCCACATCCCCCCGAACAAAGAACTCTGACGGACGAAATCGTGATTTGCGTATATTCAGGGCATATCATGCAACGAACCAAAACCTCGGCAATCATGTTCAGCAGAATCCAAACCCTCTACCTCTTCATCGCCGCGCTGCTCGCGTTCGGCAGCATGGCTTTTCCGTTCTGGAGCTTCACGACCGACCACCTCATCCTTTTCGGCGACTTCAAAGACGTGCAGGGCGCGGGTTTCGTCGTCACCGCGGGAAGCATCGGCGGGGGCATTCTGTCGCCCCTTACCGGCATCGTTTCGCTCGCGACTATCTTCTTTTTCAAGGATCGCAAGCTCCAGCAGAAGCTCATCTTCCTCTGTTACGTGCTCTTTGCCGCCGACCTGCTGGCGGGTCTGGCTGGCGGGCACTTCCTGAAGCAGCACCTCGAAACGCTCTCCACCTCGGTCAGTTTCGCGCCCGGAGGCGGCATGTTCCTGCTCTTGCCCGAACCGGTGCTCTTCTGGCTCGCCTCGCTTGGCGTGAAGAAGGACGAAAAGATCGCCACGGCCTACAAGAGGCTCTGACCATGCGCATCGTATTTTCGACCGGCGACATCCACGGCATCGGCCCCGAAATCATCCTGAAAAGCGTGCTCGCGCTCTCTTCGGGCGAGGAGTTGTACGTCGCCGCCGGATCGCTCAAAGCACTTGAATTCTACCGCGATCTCCTCGGCCTGCCGGTGGAGCTGCGCCGGATCGACATGCCGGAGGCCATAGCGACAATCTCGCCAGAGCCGGGCGTCTTGCACGTCCTGAGCGTCGCCGAGCCGGAATCGATCCACCCCGGCACGCTCTCGGCAAACGCGGGCGAGATCGCCATGCGTTCGCTCGAAACTGCCGCCACGCTTTGCCGCGACGGCCTCTGCGACGCGCTCGTGACCGCGCCGATCCACAAGGAGGCGATTGCGCTGGCCGGATACCGCAACACCGGCCACACCGATTTCCTCGCCGACTTCTTCGGCGTCACCTCGCAAATCATGCTCTTCGTCGATCCAGTTTCGGGCCTCAAAGTAGCGCTCGCGACGATCCACGAGCCGCTCTCGAAGGTGCCGGAACTCGTTCGGGAGATGGATTTGGACGGCTTTTTCGCCTCGCTTTCGGGATCGATGCGGCGCGATTTCCGGCTCGACTCGCCGAAGATCGCCGTGCTCGGTCTGAACCCGCACGCCTCGGACGGCGGCGTCATGGGCGACGAGGAGGCCACGGTCATCCGCCCGGCCATCGAGCGGATGGCAGGCGCGATGCGAATCGACGGCCCGTTTCCGGCGGACGGCTTTTTCGGCGCGAAACGCTACCGCGACTACGA
>CAIUQW010000411.1 GCA_903901395.1 uncultured Chlorobiales bacterium
GACGCTCATAGAAAAGCCCGGCAAGATCACGATTCTCTCCGAGGTCGAGGCGGCAAAGAGGTTGACGCTTGAAAATCCGCTTCAGCTTCCGGCATACATGGGCAAAATGGGGTGGGAGTCCGCCGTCAAGTTCACCGACACAATCGCTTTCCAGGCGCGACGCGAGCAGGGTGAACACGCGCTCGAACCGGGTCGATTACTATACGATGTCGCCGCAGCGATCGGTGACGCCATTCAGCTTGTATTCATCGCTGTACAGGCGGCGTTCGGCGCGAAACCTTCGGCGGAGAAGCCCGAGGTCAAAACGGGTAACGGACGTTGCGGCGATGCGGCGTTCCTCGATACATTGCTTGCCTGTAACAACGGTCACGGAAGGATCGTCTCTCCTGAAGTACTCCAGCTCCATCAGGAGAGCGGCGTAACCTGCAACTGATTCTCACTTGAAAAAAGCCGGAACTTCCGGCTTTTTTCATTTGTGCGCCAAGGATGGACGGTTTTCCGAATGTTAGAGTTTTTCGCCGCGAGCTAATGGAAGTCAAACAGAGCGAGCGGTCAATGTTGTACCTTTCTCCGTCCTTCGAACTCGATGCGCAACGCTGACAACGTGAGATTGATGTCGAAAAGAAAAAAGATCAGCGAGGCGATCAGGCAGATCATGCTGAGGATAAAAACTGTCGCCACGAGGAGTGGCACTTCGAGATGCAAGAGGCTGGTCAGGAAAAGCAGAATAATGAGCATTGCTGCCCCCAGGCAGCTTGCCGTCGCGAGCAGGATCGCGGTTCGGACGTAGCGGGCGCGACGCCAGAGCACATCGATCTCGCGATCGAGACGGGCGCGATCCACGCCGAAGAGCTTTTCGCTTTCGTCGAGCAACTCGCGCGAGCGATCGATGATTTTCGACAGCCGGTTCGTCATGGTGAGGAGCAGCAGGCCGAGTCCGGAAATGAGGATGACCGGGCCGATGGCTGTTTGCAGAACCGGCACAAGCTCTCTGATGGTCGTAATCGTCATAATTGTCGCGGATATTATTCAGTGCTTGCCAGGCGCAGTTCGTTCGTCGCGAGATCGAGGCGGTCGCCGGGCTGCGGAATGAGCGGGTCGATGGCTAATTCGTTGTGCAGGAACCACTTGAACGACTCCTTAGCCGCATCCTCGCCATGCACGATCATCACCTGCGGCGAACCCTCGCGGCTCTTCAGCCAGCGCAACAGGTCGGCGCGGTCGCCGTGCGCCGAGAGGCCGCCGATGGTGTGCAGTTGCGCTCGCACGCGGTAGCTTCGTCCGTGCAACCGCACCTCTTTGCGCCCTTCGACCAGCTCGCGCCCGAGCGTGCCCGCTGCCTGGAAGCCGCCGATGAGGATGTGGCACTCGGGGCGCTCGATGTTGCGCTTGAGGTGGTGGATGATGCGCCCGCCGTTGCACATGCCGCTGCCCGCGATGATGATTGCGCCCTGATGGAGGTCGTTGATCTTCATCGACTCCTCGATCTTGCCGGTCAGGTGCAGGTTGCCGATGGGCTGCATCTTGCGCAGATTGCGGCGGAACAGGCGGGCCTCCTCATCCCATAACTCCTCGTGATGCCAGTAGATACGGCTCGCCTCGATGGCCATCGGGCTGTCGAGAAACACCTGCCACTTCTCCAGCTCCCACTCATCGTAATGTTCGCCGAGGAGGTAGAGCAGCTCCTGGCTGCGGCCAATCGAGAAGGCGGGGATCAAAATATTACCGCACTCGCGGCACGAGGTTTTGATGATTTCGCCGATTTCGGCCACGGTGCTGTCGAAATCCTTGTGCAGCCGGTCGCCGTAGGTGCTCTCCACGAGCACTACGTCGGCGTTGCCGATTACGTCAGGATCGTTCAGTATCGGCGAGTCGAACTGCACGAGGTCGCCGCTGAAAACGAGCGTGCGGGTGACATCGCCCTCCGTGATTTCAAGCTTGACGAAGGCCGAGGCGAGGATGTGCCCCGCGTCGCGCAGCGTCACGGCAATGCCCGGCAGAATCTCGCGCCGCTCGCCGTACCTGATGCCCTCCATTTGCCGCACGCAACGCTGCGCCTCCTCGACCGTGTAGAGCGCCTCGGCAGCGCGTTGACCGTGCTTGCGCATGAACCGCGCGTCATGCTCGGAGAGCATCGCCGAGTCGCGGAGCAGAATCTCGCACAGCTCGATGGTGCCGTGATGGGTGTAAATCGGCCCGCGAAAGCCGCGATTCACCAGCAGCGGCAGGCGGCCCGAGTGGTCGATATGCCCGTGGCTGAGCACCACCGCGTCGATCTCCGACGGCTCGAACGGAAACGGCTCCCGGTTCAGCGCCTCATCGTCGCGGCTCCCCTGAACCAGCCCGCAATCGAGCAGCACCGTAAACCCATTCGCCCTCAACACATGGCAGGAACCCGTCACCCGCCGCGTCGCCCCGTAAAATTCGATCTCCATATCGCACGCTCCCTGTTTTTCATGAACCGGATCACCGGCAGACTGGATGCGAAAATTGTCTATCATTTATTACTCCGGCCACAATAAATCGCAATCGACGTCGTTGTAAGAAATTAGGCTAAAGGCTTTATTAGTTTTGTCTTATCTGCATACCCCGGACTGAAGTCCGGGGCAATTTTTTGAGGATTTTAATGTCCGAATCAATAAAATGTAGGTGCTGCGGGGATAAAACCAAAAAAGCCTGACGCAACGGTGATTGTCACGTCAGGCTTTTCAAATCGTCAGCCGCGAAGAATCGCGCTCAGTCTTTCATGCGCTTCTTTTTGGTGCCGGTGAAGCCGGTGAAGAACGAACCTTCGTCCTTTTTGTGCTTGCCGCCGGAGGGTTTGCCGAAGCTTTTCTTGCGGTCGCCGCCGAAGCCGCGATCACCACCGAAACCACGATCGCCTCCACGATCACCGTTGCGGTCGCTGCCATGACCGCGATGGCCGCCGCGATCTCCGCCAAAGCTGCGCTCGCCGCCGAAGCTGCGTTCGTGGCGGTCGCCGTAGCCTCCCTGGCTGCCGTCCATTTTCGATACCCTGAGCTGGCGTCCGCAAACCCTGACCTTCTTCAGTTCCTGAAATACGTCATTCGGCATTCCCGCCGGAAGCTCGACGGTGCTGTACTGGTCGTTGATGACGATCTTGCCAACCGCTTCGGGATCCAGACCAATTTCGTTGATGATCGCGCCCGCGATGTTGCCCGGCTTGACGTCATGCACCTTGCCCACTTCGAGGCGGTAGGTCTCCCTCTTCTCGTCCGAGTAAAGTCCTCCCTTGCTTTGCCTGCGCGGTTCACGCTCCTGACGGTTGTCGTCGCGGAACGAATCGCGTCCGCGTTCGCGGTCGTGGCGCGGCTCGCGCTCTTCGCGGCGAGCCGGGCGTTCGCGCTCGGGCTTGGCGGAGAGCAGGAACGGCTCGTCGCCTTGCAGTAATTTTGCCAGCGCGGCGGCAGCTTCCAGCTCCGATACGTCATGCTCCTGACAGTACTGGCCGATCATGCTGATGTAAAATTCGAGGTCTTCGGCGCCGATGGTGTCGGTGATGCGCTGCTTGAACTTCGCGATGCGCTTGTCGTTGACCGTCTCGGTCGAGGGCAGCTCCATCAGCTCGATGCGCTTGCGGGTGGCGCGTTCGATGGCGAAAAGCATCCCGCGCTCCCTTGGCGACACGAAGAGAATCGCCTCGCCGCTTCGACCGGCGCGGCCTGTGCGCCCGATGCGGTGCACGTAGGACTCGGTGTCGGTCGGAATGTCGTAGTTGATGACGTGGCTGATGCGCTCCACGTCGAGGCCGCGCGCGGCGACGTCGGTGGCGATGACGATGTTCAGCGAGCCGTCCTTGAGCTGCTCGATGGTGCGCTCGCGGGCCGACTGCACCATGTCGCCGTTCAAGGCGGCGGCGGCGTAACCGCGAGCCTGGAGCTTTTCGGCAAGGTTGACCGTCTCGGTCTTGGTGCGCACGAAGATGATCATGCCGTCGAATGGTTCCACTTCGAGAATGCGGGTTAGCGCGTCGAGCTTGTGGTGGCCGCCGACCATCCAGTAGCGCTGGCGGATAGTTTCGACGGTCGTGGTTTTGGACTGGATGGTAACTTCAGCCGGGGCCTTCAGATACTTGCGGGCGATGCGCACGATCGGCGGCGGCATGGTGGCCGAGAAGAGCGCCACCTGGCGGTTCTCGGGGGTCTGTTCGAGAATCCACTCGACATCGTCGATGAAGCCCATGCGCAGCATCTCGTCAGCTTCGTCGAGCACGAGGCACTTCAGGTTGTCGAGGTTCAGCGTACCCTTGCGCATGTGATCCATCACGCGGCCCGGAGTGCCGACAACGACGTGAACGCCGCGCTTGAGGTTGCGTATCTGGACGCCGTAATCCTGGCCGCCGTAGATCGGCAGGACGTGAAATCCCTGCATGTATTCGGCGTAAGTATGGAACGCCTCGGCCACCTGAATCGCCAGCTCGCGGGTCGGAGCGAGCACGAGCGCCTGCGGGTCAGTCGCCGAAAGATCGATGTTTGAGAGGACGGGAAGCGCGAAGGCCGCCGTCTTGCCGGTACCGGTCTGCGCCTGGCCGAGCACGTCGCGCCCTTCGAGAAGCAGCGGAATAGTGCTGGCCTGAATGGGGGTCGGGTTTTCGTAGCCCACCGCTTCGAGGGCCTGAAGCAGCGGTTCAGCCAACTGAAGGCTGCGGAAATTTACGGAATTTTCTTGCTGTTCGCTCATGGTTGGTTCGTTCATTGGCTCCTTCCGGGTCATTGATAAAAAATTACGGCTGTCGTAAAAAGCAAGTCACCACAGGGAATTCGAGTACGCAATCGATGAAAGTGCTTTTTGACCAGTCACAATAAACGACTGTTTCAAAACACTTTAAAGGATTTTTTCAGACTTTCTGCCCGGCATGCCGGACTCGAAAGAAGCTTGGACGCAAGCGACTGCAACCTCGAAAACACATTCAGATTTTACTTCCGGGACAACCTCGGGAGTGGTCGCAATGCTGGAAAGAAGAGAAATGAAGAGGGGTAGTCTCACATCTGTCAAACGGCAGAGCC
>CAIUQW010000412.1 GCA_903901395.1 uncultured Chlorobiales bacterium
CCAAAGGGGGACTAAGGCGGGAACCCTGCCACCCCTCCACCAAAGGGGGACTAAGGCCGAAACCCTGCCACCCCTCCACCAAAGGGGGACTAAGGCGGAAACCTTGCCACCTTTGCTAAAGGGGGATTAAGGCCGAAACCTGTCACACCTCCACCAAAGGGGGATTAAGGCGGGAACTCTGCCACCCCTTTGCCAAAGGGGGATTAAGGCCGAAACCTTGCCACCCCTCCACCAAAGGGGGACTAAAGCGGAAACCCTGCCTCTCCTCCGCCAAAGGGGGAGATTTCAATTTTGCCCCCCTTTGCCAAAGGGGGGATTAAGGGGGGATTTCCCTAACTCCTTTATTTCTTTCCTGTTGTTCACAACCTTGGACTAAAGCGCAATCACATCGAACGCTACTTCTTCAAAACAAGCGGCAATCCGCTGCACAGCAACCAGGCCTGCGTGGCGCGTTCGGCGACTTTGCGATTGAGCGTCCCGGCAAGATCGCGAAACTCGCGCGCCATCGCGTTTTCCGGCACGATGCCCATGCCGACCTCGTTCGAGACGAGGATAATGTCGCATGGCGGCGTCTGGAGCACGTCAAGCAGGGAGTCGATCCGCTCGCTGATCGCCGCCTCATCGCCGAGATGGTGCATCAGGTTGCCGAGCCACACGGTCAGGCAATCGAGCAGCACCACGCTGGTTCCCTCTGGCAGGTTCCGCAGTGCGCGGTCGATGAACAGCGGCTCCTCGACGGTGGTGAACGGCCCCTCGCGCTCCTCGCGATGTTTGTCGATGCGCCGCTGCATCTCGCCATCGAACGCCTCGGCGGTGGCGAGAAAGACCCGGCGCTCGTAGGATTCCGCGAGCCGGAGCGCATAACTGCTCTTCCCGCTCCGCGCCCCGCCGGTTACGTATATTACTTCATGCATGAAATAATGTTTTCTCTGTTTTTCCTGTCAAACTCAAGTATGAGATTTATTCTTGAAAATGCTTGAATCCCAAGGGAAAGATCGTTCTGGCAATCTGTTCACCAGATGCTTTACTCTGCTCTGACATTGTTCACGCACGGCATTTATTGCAGATTTTGCATCACAAATGAATCGAACAGGATTCTCACCAATATCAGCACATTGAATTGCTTTATCTATATATTCAATAGCTCGATAAGATGTTGTGTAAATGTTATCCATATCGGCGACATGCAATGACTTAGCTTTCCTGCTAAGAATATATTGCACCACATTGACCGCTGCCGAAACAAGCGTCACTATGACTGAGGCGACTTCCAAATAGGGGTACATATCAATGTCATTTATTGGTTTAATAATAAATTACAGATTCATCTTCAGCGTCTCCACCGACGACAGGAAATCCGCCTCCGAGAATATCTCCAGCGTGAACACCTTCGGCTCGCCTTCCGCTTTTCGCAACGCTTCGACCACCATCTCGAGCGCTTCGGGGCGCATGTAGGCGAGCGAGTTGTGGTCGCGGCCTTCGGTCGTGCCATGCATGTGCAAGACTTTGGTTCGGGACAGGTAACGCTCCAGATACTCGGCGGTCGGGAAACCGTAGTATTCGAGGTGGCCGACGTCGAGCGTTACCGAGAAGCCGAACTGTTCGATGACCGGCCAGACGATCTCAAAGGGGTAGTTCAGGTTTTCGGCGCAGAACATTTCCGGCAAGTGGCCGCAGCCGTCGAGGAGCATTTGCGCGGAGTCCGAGAGGCTTTCCACGAATCGCTCGCGCTCCGCTTCGGTGAAGGCGTTGATGTCCACCCCTTTGCCCGCCTCGAAGTGCATCACGAAGGCCGATTTCGGCAGCGCTTCGGTGAGGTCGATGATCCGGCGGCATTTACCGACGGAGCGCTCGCGCTCGGCGCGGTCGGGGTTGCCGAGGTAGACGTCGAGCGGCAGGTGCACCGAGTAGGTGAGGCCGTGCTCCGACGCAAGCTCGACCAGTTCGCGAATCACCTCCGGCGTGGGAAGGTTGCTGAATTCGTCGGACTCGAAGAGCACCAGCTCGACATCCTCGACCTTGCCCGCGAGGTAGCGCACGTTGGGCAGAATGTCGTCCGGGATGATGTAGGATGAGGTGCCGAGCCTGAATGGGTACTTCTTCATGTCACTGCTGCGTCTGTTGTTGCGGCCAGGTCTCTTCGACTTGGGCCATGAGTTCGTGAATGCTCGACCACTCCGCCGCGCCGCCATCGATGAGCTGTTGCGCTTTGGCTGCCGCAGCTTTGCCGGGGGTGTAGTCGCGCGAGCCGATGCCTGCCGCCAGCCACACCGGCTTGCCCGCCTGCTGCGCCGCGATGGCAAGATCGAGGTTGACGAGGTTGCCGGGGCCGAAGGGGACGAGTCCGGCGACAACGCCGTCCGCCGCTTCGACCATGCGCCGCGCCTGCGAAAGCGCTTCACCGCCGATGGGCGAGAATGGCTGTTCGAGCACACAGGGAATGTCGAGGGCGCGGGCGGCCTCCGAGTCGGAGTCGAGGCGGTTGAGCACCCCGGCGGTCACGTCGAACCCTTCGATGAGGAGACGCCGGAACAGCTCGATGCCCGATCCGCCGCCGCTGATGACGTGCAGCCGCTTCTGCGCAGAGGGACGGCGCAACGCCGCATCGAGCACGCCACTCACCACCGGATTGCCGCTGAAGGGATCGCGCCGCACGCGCAAGTCGCAATCGTAAACACGCCGGAGCAGCTCCTCCTGCATCACCTCGCCCGGCGAGCCGTTGCTTACGAGCCGCCCTTTATCGACGAGCATCAGCCGGTCGGCGATCTGCGCGGCGAGGTTGAGGTCGTGACTCACGAGCAGCACCGTGATCTTCTGTTCGCGGTTGATGTTCATCAGAATGCGCAGCACCTCCTGGCTGTGGTTGATGTCGAGGTGCGCGATAGACTCGTCGAGCATGATGATGCGCGGCTCCTGGGCAAGCGCCATCGCCAGCGCCGCGCGCTGCTGCTCGCCCGCGCTCAACTGGTTGAAGAGGCGATCCTTCAGATCGAGCACGTTGGTGTAAATCATCGCCCGTTCAGCACTGTCGTAGTCGGCGGCGTCCGGCCCGCCCCAGCGCCCGCGCACGCTGCGCCCGATCATGACGATCTCGCCGACCGTGAAGGCCATCGGCGATTCGAGCTTCTGCGGCACCACGCCGATGAGAGAAGCCCGCTCGCGAGGCTTGAGCGTCGAGACTTCGCGCCCGAACACCTCGACCCGCCCTTCGAGCGGCTTCAACAGGCCGGTCGCGGTCTTGAGCATGGTGCTCTTGCCGGAGCCGTTCGGGCCGATCAGCGAGACGAACTCCCCCTCAGCAATCTCGAAATCGACCTCGCGCAGCACCGTGCGGGCCTTGTACCCTGCGGTGACGCCCCGGAATGCGAGGGCCGGTTTCAAGCGGTCAGTCGATCCAGGCATACTTCATCTTTTTACGGAGGACGATGAGGAAAAATGGGCCGCCCGCCAGCGCTGTGACGACGCCGACCGGAATTTCAAGCGGAGCCATGAGCGTCCGCGCAAGCGCGTCGCAGAGCACGAGAAACGCTCCGCCGCCGATGGCCGAGGCGGGAATCAGCCAGCGGTGGTCTGGGCCGAAAATCGCCCGCATCACGTGCGGCACGATCAGGCCGACGAAGCCGATCATGCCACCCATCGAGACCGCCGTGGCCGCGAGCAGGGTAGAGAGCAGGAGACTCGAAATGGTGACGAACCCGGCGTCGAGGCCCTGATAGTGCGCCATTTCGCGGCCCAGCGTCAGTACGTTCAGCGCCGGAGCGAAGAGCCACAAGGCCCCGGAGGCGGCGGCAATGATGAAGAGCGACACGATCTGCTCGCTCCACGAGGAGGGCTGAAGATTGCCGAGCATCCACCACACCACGGTGTGCATTCCCTCGATGTCGGCGGTCGAAACGAGGAACATGATGACGCTCGAACAGATCGCGCTGACGATCACGCCGCTGAGAATCAGGCTGTAAACCGACGGCACGCCGCCCTGGTTGGCGATGGCGTAAACCGCGAGGAGCGTCAGCAGCGCGAAGGCGAAGGCGGTCAGCGGCAGGCCGACCGCGCCGAGGAACGCGCCGCCGATGAGAATGCTCATGGCCGCGCCGAGTCCCGCGCCACCGCTCACGCCAAGCACATAGGGTTCGGCGAGCGGGTTGCGCAGGATCGCCTGAAACACCGTGCCGGAGGTCGAAAGCGCCGCGCCGACCAGCATCCCCATGAAGAAGCGCCCGAGCCGCAGGTCGAGAATGGCGCGGCCCGAGACGGTCGCGGTGTCTGGCAACCCGACGCCCGAGGGGCCGAGCATCGCCGACACCGCGAAGAGCGCCGGGACGGAGAGCGCCAAGATTAGTGCGCGTTTGCGGTTTTTCGGCGAACCCTTGACCGGCATGGGGCGGCACCCGTCGCCGCGCTTCGATGTGGAATCTCCCTTCGTCAGGGTCACTCCTCCACTCCGGCCTGCGACAGCAAGCCCTGCTCGTAGCCGTGCTTGACCATGCGCATCTCGGTCACGGTGTCGGCTAGGTCAATCAGCGCCTGCGGCGCGTCGCGGCCCGTCAGCACGATGATCTTGTCGCTGGCATCGACAATCGCCTTGATGAGCGGTTCGAGCGGAATGATCTCCTTCGAAAGCGCGAAGCACACCTCGTCGAGCAGCACGAAATCGTATTCGTCGGAGGCCAGCGCATCAAGCGCCTCTTCGAAGCCGTACGCCGCCGCCTCTTTGTGCTTCTGCATCATCGGGCTGTCGGGGCTCGTCGGCAGGAATCCCTTGCCGTAGTGATCCCACTCGACATCCTCGAAGCGCGTGAAGAAAAGCACCTCGCCAACGCCCTCCTGCGCCTTTACAAACTGGATGACGCGAGCCTTCATGCCGTGACCGAGGGCGCGGGAAAGCATCCCGAAAGCCGCCGTGCTCTTGCCCTTGCCGTTGCC
>CAIUQW010000413.1 GCA_903901395.1 uncultured Chlorobiales bacterium
CTGGCGCGTCAAATATCTATTGGAGTTCTGGTATTGATAATCGCGATCGTCTTGATTTTCGAGGTCAGGCTGCTCTGGAACAGGCTCGATATACTGGTGTTATCAGGAAGTATGGCAACCGGAATAATCGCAGGAATTATTGCAAGCCGCTTGTTGAATTTCGGAATTTCTCAGGCCTGGTCAAGAAATACCTACATGATCATTGCCACGATCCTCGGTGTGCTGGTTCTTTGCTGCGTTGTGCTGACCTTGAGGATAAGCGCTGTATAACTGGTTGACTTACAGGCTTATTGATTTGTATTGCGTCAAGCGGATGCCAGCAGTGTCTGGTTGCAAACACTGCTGGCATTCATTCTGCATTCAGTGCAAGAGGTCACCGGGGATTTTCAGATTGAAAATCTACCCCTGAACCAACGCCCTTTTTCATGACAGTGCCCTGATGATCTCGCCGGAACGTTACTCCTTGTTGCTGTAAGTTCTTATGCTGGCGATTGAATCGATGTCGTAGTAGGTATTGACCGACACCCCATCCGAATCCTCGGTCACCCTCAGGAACAGATCACTGATAAAGAGCACGGCATCTTCGTACACTTTCCCTTCATTGATCTGAAGTTTGACCCCTTTTCTGATCTTTCTCGACATGGTTCCATGCAGTGGAACCGAAGCATATTCGAGAACTTTCTCCCATGTCTGTAATGCGCTGACCGCCATATCTGCCTCCTTTATTACATTATTGCAAGATTTACCCTATTATTTTTAGGACTCTTCATCAACTTACCTTATCTTTTTAAGATTAGCAACAACAAGACGAAACAAAACCGAACAACCATTACTATCGATCCCGGAGACTTGCCGGAAAAGCACTCTCGGGTCATCAGTACATCAAGAATCATGGAAACAGAACCGCTACGCCCGCTGGGCACCGTCATGGAGCTGATCGAGTCGATTGGCCACGAAGTCACCTACGCATACGAAGACCTGGTCTTCGTCGATCACAACAACTTCCTGCTGCAATTCGGCAAGGAGTCGCATTCGCTCGACCTCTTCATCAATACCGAATGCTCTGCTGAGGAAGCCGAGAGCATCTCCGCCAAAATGATCAGCGCCGCGCTGCCGATGGGCCTCGCCATCAGCCCGAAAGGCACCTACACAATGAACGAAGCTGCCGACAGCAGTCTTCAGATAACCTTTCACGCATAAAACACGAAGCGCGTAGCCGACGGGACTATCAGTCTACCAGCGACGCGCTTTGCTCGAAATGATTGCAGGTTCAGCGCTGAACTGCTTCTCGGCATCGTTTTGGATTGGCGCTGATACGCCCTATCACTTCATTCATCAGCACTCAATTCAACGCCGTGCAACAAAAAAGGCTGCCCTTTTCAGAACAGCCTTTCTCATTATCAACTATCCATTGTCAATTATCCATTCTCTTCACGCCATCGCCTTGGCTTTTTTGACGGCTTTGGCTCTCAGGTCAGCGTTGAGAATCTTTTTGCGGATGCGGATGTTCTCCGGCGTCACTTCGAGCAGCTCGTCGTCGTTGATGAACTCGAGCGCCTGTTCGAGCGAGAGACGCTTCGGCGGCGTCAGGCGGATCGACTCGTCCGAGCCGGAAGCTCGCATATTGGTGAGCTTCTTGGTCTTGCAGATGTTCATCGTGATGTCGAGGTCGCGCGTCGATTCACCAACCACCATGCCTTCGTACACCCTCGCGTTCGGGCCGATGAAGAAGGTGCCGCGATCTTCGAGGCTCGAAATGGCGTAGGCCACAGCCACGCCGGTTTCGGCGGAGACGAGGGCGCCCGTTTCGCGCGACGGCAGCTTGCCCTTGAAGGGCTGGTAGTTGTGGAACACGTGCGACATCATGCCCTCGCCCTTGGTGTCGGTGGTGAATTCGAGGTTGTAACCGATCAGGCCGCGCGTCGGAATCTCGAATTCGAGACGGTTCATGCCACCGCGGAGCGTGCTCATGTTGGTCATCTCGGCCTTCCTGCGGCCCATCTTCTCGATAACCACGCCAGTGTACTCTTCAGGAACGTCGATGGTGACGTGCTCGACCGGCTCCATCGTTACGCCGTTCTCCTCGCGGAGAATCACCTCCGGTCTGGCGATTGCCAACTCGTAGCCTTCGCGGCGCATCGTCTCGATAAGCACCGAGAGGTGAAGCTCGCCACGGCCCGAAACTCGGAAGGTGTCGGCGCTGTCGGTCTCCTCGACGCTGAGCGCGACGTTGGTCATGATCTCCTTCATGAGGCGCTCGCGAATTTTGCGGCTGGTCACCTCCTTGCCTTCCTGACCGGCGAACGGCGAATCGTTCACCGAGAAGAGCATCGAGAGGGTCGGCTTGCTGATCTCGAACGAATCGAGCGCTTCGGGCTGGTCGGGCGAAGTGAGCGTCTCGCCGACGTTGGCGGCCGCGATACCGGCAAGCGCCACGACGTCGCCCGCCGTAGCTTCCTGCGACTCGACGCGCTGCGTGCGGTCAAAGAGGAAAAGCTTGGTGACCGTGCCTTTGCCAACGACGCCATCTATCGTGACCAGCGAGAGCTGGTTGCCCGGCGCGACCTTGCCGCGCTGGATGCGGCCAATGGCGATCTTGCCGATATAATCATTATAGTCGAGGCTGGTGACGAGCATCTGGAAGCCGGCGTCATCGTCGGCTATCGGAGCCGGAATCTCCTTGATAATCAGGTCGAGCAGGAGGCTCATGTCGCCATCCGGATCTTCCATGCTGTATTTTGCGATACCGCTTTTGGCGGAAGTAAATATGTAGGGGAAGTCGAGCTGCTCCTCGTCCGCGCCGAGCGCGATGAAGAGGTCGAGCACCTGGTCGTGCACTTTGATCGGGTCGGACTGCGGACGGTCGATTTTGTTGATGACGACGATCGGCTTCAGGTGCAGTTCGAGCGCCTTGCGAAGCACGAACTTGGTCTGCGGCATCGGCCCCTCGAAGGCATCGACGAGTAAAAGTACGCCATCGACCATCTTGAGAATACGCTCCACCTCGCCGCCAAAATCGGCGTGGCCGGGGGTATCGACGATGTTGATCTTGCAGCCTTTGTGCTGGGCGGCGGCGTTCTTCGAAAAAATGGTGATGCCGCGCTCACGCTCCTGCGGGTTGGAGTCCATCACGCGGACATCCACATGCTGGTTCTCCCTGAAGGCTCCGGTCTGCTTGAAAATGGAGTCCACGAGAGTGGTTTTGCCATGATCGACGTGCGCGATGATGGCGATGTTGCGAATATTCTGTTTCCTGCTCATCTTTTGCGATAAATAATTATATTTTAATGCCTGACTTCACTCGGGCCGAATATACACTTTTTCCTTTGATAATTATCATCGGGCAGAAATGAAGATGCTCTCTTTCTCTTTTTGCTGAATGACCCGGGTATGAACCGGACTGGCAGAAAAAACGGCGTAATCTTCACCATCAGCCGCCCCCTGAAACGATCCCATCTACCTGAGCATGGCCAATATATTTCTTGAAAACAGCCTTCTTTTCGCCCTGACGCAGATCGTGCCGCTGCTCTACATCGTCACGACCGCGCTCTACGGCATGCACTTTTTCCGCGAAACGCCGCTGGCCGGAAGCCTCAAGCAACCGGCGCTCATCATCACCGTGGTAACTCACGTGGCCGATCTCGGCCTGCTCACCTCGACGGCGGGCTACCGGCTCAGCTACTCGGCTTACAACCTCATGAGCATGGTGGCCCTCACGCTCGCCATTACGTATATGTTCATCGAATTCACCACGAAAAGCGACAAGACCGGCTTTTTCGTGATCGCCTTCGCGACAGGATCGGCGCTCTTTTCGTCGATCCTGAGCGCCCAGACGGTCGATTCCGGCCTTGCCTTCAGCGGTCTGCGCATCGGTGTTCACCTGATCGCGGCCATCTTCGGCTTCAGCTCGGTGGCCATCGCGGGACTCTACAGCGGGATGTATCTCGTGCTTTTCCGCCAGATACGGCTCAATCGCTTCGGCCTGCTTTTTCAGCGTCTGCCGAACCTCGAAGCCATCGAGCTGCTCATCATGCACGCCGTGGCCTTCGGCTTTTTCTTCCTGTCGGTCACCATCGGTGCGGGCATTCTCGAACAGCACGCCTCAAAAGAGGTGATC
>CAIUQW010000414.1 GCA_903901395.1 uncultured Chlorobiales bacterium
GACTTGATGAATTCGGGAATTTTATCGACGGAGCCGATCTGCGTGAGCATGTGGATCACCGCTTCGTTCGCGCCGCCATGCAGCGGGCCGTAGAGCGCGGCGCAACCGGCAGCGATGGCCGAGTAGGGATCAACCATCGAGCTGCTCACCGAGCGCACGGCGTTGGTTGAACAGTTCTGCTCGTGGTCTGCGTGCAGGATGAACAGCACGTCGAGCGCCTTTTCAAATACCGGATTGGGCTTGTAGCTGCGCTCCGTCATGCGGAACATCATGGAGAGAAAATTGCCCGCGTAGCTAAGGTCGTTGTCGGGCAGCACATAGGGAAAACCGAGGTGGTGACGGAAGCTCATGGCCGCAAGCGTCGGTATCTTGCCGATCAGCCGCCTCACCTGGAGCTTGCGCGACTCCTCCTCGCCGACATTCTTGGCGTCGGGATAGAAGGTCGAAAGCGCGCCCACCGTGCCGACAAGAATGCCCATCGGATGGGCGTCGTAGCGGAAGCCATCCATGAACTTGTTCAGGTTGGCGTGCGTCATGGTGTGGTGGCGGATGTTGTAGGTCCAGACCGCGAGACGCTCCTTGTCCGGCAATTCGCCTTTGATGAGCAGGTAAGCTGTTTCGAGGAAGGAGCTTTGCTCGGCGAGCTGCTCGATCGGATAACCGCGATAGCGCAGGATGCCCTTGTCGCCATCGATGAAGGTGATCGTGCTCTTGCAGGAGCAGGTGTTCAGAAAAGCCGGATCGTAACCGAGAAGTCCGAAATCACTCTCCGACACCTTGATCTGTCGCAAGTCCATCGTGCGGATGGTGTCGTGTTCAATCGGAAGTTCGTACGATTTGCCGGTTCGATTGTCGATGATCGTCAGCGAATTGCGTTGGTCTGAATCGCTCATGAGCTTGTGGCATTTTGCGTTTGCAGAAAAAATACGCCGCAGAAAGCGGAGGTTACCGTTACTACGGCGGTAAATTTAAGAAACTCCCGGCATTATCCGTATTCCCGAATGCGCTTCTTCTCGCTTGCCAAAAAATGATGGCCACTGGTGACAAAAAAGAAATTTTGTTTGGAAACAACGATCCGGTTTTCTACATTTGTCCACCACTAAGGAACGGAGCTGTAGCTCAGTCTGGTTAGAGCGCCTGCCTGTCACGTAGGAGGTCGCGGGTTCGAGCCCCGTCAGCTCCGCACCGTTTCCCCCGGAAAAGCCTCTGGTTATCCAGGGGCTTTTTTTATTTCAGAATTTCCGCCTTTCGCTTACGCGGTCACCCTGAAGCCCTGCCCTTCGATCACCTTTTTGATCGATTCGAGATCGGCCTGCGATTCGTCGTACTCGACCTCGACCACGCCGGTCTGATGCGAGGCGCTGGCTTTTTGTACCCCCTCCATCTCTTCGAGAGCTTCGCTGACCAGCATTTCACAGCCTGAGCAGCGCATTCCGCTGACATGTATTTCCGTTTTCATGACTCTGTTGCTTTATTGTTGTACAGATACGTGATGCGTTCCCGGAAAAGTGCGCAAAAAATCGGCTCCCGCCAACATTGCAGTTCGCCCCGCGCGGATTGACGGACGAAAACAGCAATGGATTGAGGGAGTTAGCAGAAAAATAAACCAGTCGCTATATTGAAGCCTATGACACGAAGCTCGAAATCATACCGCCAGGTAGCGGCCCTCTTCCGTCCGTTCCTTATTCTGCTTTGCCTTGCCGGTCTGTCCGCCTGTAACAGTAAGGAGGCTCGCATCAAGGAGTTGCAGCAGGAGGTCTGGCAGCATCCGGAAGACGCGCGAGGCTATTTCAACCTCGGCAAGGAGTACGCCCGCCAGCAGAAGTACGATGACGCGATCAGCTCGTACCGCCGCGCCATCGACCTCGAACCGGGACTCGACGAGGCTTACTCGGCGCTCGGCGCGGCCTATTTCGACAAGAAGGAGTTCAACTCGGCGCTGCCCTGGATGCAGAAGCGCGTGGACATCGCGCCAGACGACTCGCTCCGCCAGTTCGATCTCGCCAACGTCTATTTCCAGCTCAATCGCTATGACGACGCGATTGCCTCGTACCGGAAAGCGATCGACAACAGCTACTCGTTCCAGGAGGCGTGGTATTCGATGGCGGTCTGCTACATCAAAATGGGAAAAATCGAAGAGGCGCGTAAAATCCATAAATGGCTTCAGGCTAAAAACAATTATCTTGCCGCCTCCCTTGAACGGCACCTGCAGAACGATGTGCCCGAAAAGGCCGGAAAATGAATCAAGTAACCCGATGTCGGCGGACGACAGTTTTTTTATGATGCAAAAGGCGCTTCAACTTCTCGAAGATTCGGTGAAGACCGCGTTGCAGCAGCCATCCGTGGAGCACGGAGAGGCCGTGCTGGAGAGCTTCCGCGCACCTCTCGGCGAGGTTGACGCTGCGAAGTGGCTGTCGGCGCAGAACCTTTTCCCGAAGCTCTTCTGGATGAACCGCGAGAAGAGCGAGTGGATTGCCGGTATCGGAGAGGCGGATCGCATCGAGATTTCCGAATGCGGCCCAAACGACCAGAGCTTTCTCTTGCTCGAAGAGGCCATGCAGCAGAAAAACCCGCACGCAAGGTACATCGGCGGTTTCTGCTTCAACAATCTGCAAAAGCAGAACGATCTCTGGAAAGCCTTCAGCCCCGGACTGTTCATTTTGCCGCTCGTCAGCGTCGAATACCGCGACGGCCAGGCGTCGATCTCCTGCTCGCTCTGGCTGAAGCCCGGCGACGACCGGCAGAAGGCACTGGAGAATCTTCTCTGCTCCATCTCGGCGCTCTCGGCTGGTGACGCGACGGAAAGCGCCGCGATTCCGGAGATGACGCAGGTCTCATACTGCCCCGACAAGGCGCAATGGGTCGAGAACTGCGAGACCATACTGAGAAAGTTCCATGAGGGAAAGCTCGACAAGATGATCCTCGCCCGCCAGACTGAACTCGCCTTCGCGGGCAAGGTTCCGGCGATCCGCTTTCTGCTTGACTACCCGTTCCCGGAAAACTCGACCTACCGCTTCTACCTCGAACCGGTCGAGGGTCACGCCTTCATCAGCTTCACTCCAGAACGGCTCTACCGGCGCGATGGCGACATGCTCGATACCGAGGCGCTCGCCGGAACCGTCACCAAAGGCTCCATCGAGGCGGACGACCACGCAGCTTCGGAGCTACTGCTCAACTCCGAAAAGGATATGCGCGAGCACCGTTTCGTCATGGACACCATCTACCGCGAACTTCAGCCGGTATGCAGCGACATCGACATGCAGGAGGAGGTCGGTGTGCTCCAGCTCAACCGCCTCGCCCATCTCTACGCGCGATGCCGCGCCAGGCTGCTGCCAGAATTTTGCAACGACAGCACGGTGCTGCGCCAGCTCCATCCGACGCCAGCGGTCGGCGGCGTACCGAGAGAAGAGGCGATGGCACTGATTCTCTCCACAGAGCCGTTCGGCAGAGGCTGGTATGCCGGGCCGGTTGGATGGCTCAGCAGCGACGCCGCGGAGTTCGCCGTCGGCATCCGTTCGGCGCTCGTCAATGAAAACCGGGTTTTCCTTTACTCCGGCGCGGGGCTGGTGAAGGGTTCCGATCCCGAATCGGAGTGGGAAGAGGTCGATCAGAAGATCGGGGACATTCTGGCCATAACGCAGCAGACCACATGAACAGTAAACAGATCACCACGCTTTGGTGCGCGGTCATCGTGGAGGAACTGATCCGGCAGGGCGCCGGATTTTTCTGTATCTCCCCCGGCTCGCGCTCGACGCCGCTGACGCTCGCCGTGGCCTCGAA
>CAIUQW010000415.1 GCA_903901395.1 uncultured Chlorobiales bacterium
CCGCTGAAGCCGGTCAGCCAGCGGATGGTCGGCAGATCGGTCACGAGCAGCGAGTCCAGCCCGGCGGCGGCCATCTTTCTGAATATTTTGGTACGCAGGGTGCTGCGATAGGTATGAAGTATATCGTGCGACATGAATCGAAAAACAGAGTGAAAAAATCGCTTCAGCCGCCCCGCAACGCGCATCCGCCTTTTGCAAAAGGGCTGACAGTTAGTATAATGTACAGTAATATTTTCTTCATCCCGATCCCCCTTTGCATCACACTATGCGTCAACAGGAGATTCTTCAGAAGCTGCTGGAGGGCAACCACCTTTCCCGGCAGGAGATGGAAACGTGCATGAACGCGATCATGGAGAACCGGTTCACCGATGCTGGCACCGGAGCGATCCTGTCGCTGTTGCAGAAAAAGGGGATCACCCCCGACGAGGTGGCCGGAGCCTGCGAGAGCATCATCGCCAAATCCACGCCGGTCAACCTCGACCCGCAGGCAGTCGATACCTGCGGCACGGGCGGCGATCACACCGGCACCTTCAACATCTCGACCGCTGCGGCCTTCATCGCCTCCGGCGCGGGCGTGCCGATTGCCAAGCACGGCAACCGCTCGATCACGAGCAAGTGCGGCAGTGCTGACGTGCTCGAAGCGCTCGGCTATCGGGTCGATCTTCCAGCCTGCGCCACCGAGGAGTTGTTCCGCGAAACCGGCTTCGCCTTCCTCTTCGCACCGCTCTACCATCCGTCGATGAAGGCCGTGGCCAGCATCCGCAAGGAGCTTGGCATCAGGACGATCTTCAACATGCTCGGGCCGATCATCAATCCGGCAAGGGTGCGCCGCCAGCTCGTCGGCGTATTCGATCCTGCGGTGATGGAGATTTACGCAGAGGTGCTCACGCTCGCCGGATGCGACCACGCCATCATCGTGCACGGCAAGACCGGCAGCGGTTGCGGACTCGATGAGCCGAGCGTCTGCGGATCGAGCGACCTGATCGAGCTGCACAAGGGGCAGCTCATCCGCCACTCCGTCGAGCCGGAGGAGTTCGGCCTCGGCAGATGGGACATCAGCGAACTGGCGGGCGGAGACAGCGTGGCCAACGCGCACATCATCCGGGAGGTGCTCGACGGCTCGGCATCGCAGGCGAAAATCGACGCCGCGCTCTTCGCCGCGGCCATCACCTGCTACGTCTCGGGTATGGCCTCCTGCATCGACGAGGGGATGAGCATGTCCAAAGAGAGCCTCGAAACCTGCGAAGCGCTGGAGAAGATGAACAGGATCATCGAAACGAACCAGCGGCTCTCCATGAGGTGCGACGCTTCGGCAAACTGAATGCTTACAATTTGCCGGAAAACATGTATTTTATGTGCTTTCTGTTTCCAGCCGAAGCAAGAATCTGTAAATCATGAACGGAAGCGATACGCTCAATCCTGAACTGCACCTGAACCTCGACGAGAAACTGCATCAGTCGGGAATCAGCCAGTCCAGACAAAAAATCATCCAGGAGGCCCTCGAAAATGTGAACCGGCCAGGGTTCCGTATCGAGCCTTCGGCGATTCTTCCGCTCATGAAGCCGGTCACGTGGTTTCCGCCGATGTGGGCTTTCGCCTGCGGCGTGGTCTCGACCGGCGAAAGCGTGTCGCACAATATCTCGATTCTTGTTCGTGGCGTCATTCTCGCCGGCCCGCTGATGTGCGCCATGTCGCAGACGATGAACGACTACTTCGACCGCGAAGTCGATGCCATCAACGAACCGGAGCGCCCGATTCCGGCGGGCAAAATCTCCAAGCAGGCGAGCTGGCTCATCACCTTCGGGCTGATTCTGTCGGGCTTTCTCGTCGCGCTGTCGATCCATCCCTACGTGGTGGCTATCGCCTTCGTCGGCGTTCTGATGTCGCACGCCTACTCCGGCCCGCCGATCCGGGCCAAGCGCAACGGCTGGTATGGCAACCTGATTGTCGGCCTCGCGTATGAGGGAGTCGCCTGGCTGACCGGCAGCTTCTCGATCACGCAGGGCGTGCCCTCGACCGAATCTATTGCGCTGGCAATCATCTTCTCGCTCGGCGCGCATGGCATCATGACGCTCAACGACTTCAAGTCGGTCGTGGGCGACAGAATCCGCAAGGTCGCCTCGATTCCGGTGCAGCTCGGCGAAAAGAGGGCCGCCATCCTCGCCTCGGTGGTGATGGACGCCGCGCAGGTCGCGGCCATCGCGATCCTCGTCGCCAAAGGCTCCACGATCCCGACATTCATCGCCGTGACGCTGCTCATCGCCCAGCTCCCGATGCAGAAAATTCTTATCGACCACCCCGCCGAAAAAGCGGTCTGGTACAACGCATTCGGCACGCTGCTCTACGTGCTCTCCATGATGGTCTGCGCCGTGGGCATTCGCCCCTGACGGGGGAGTGCCGCCTTTCAGTTTTTCGCCAGATCGGACCGATCCGTCCGATCTCTTCTATTCTTCGCCCCGCCAGGAAAAACTTTTCCTTTTTTCCTCATTATTGCTTATACTCGGTATCATTTTTTAACGCCAATCGATCCAATCATGTCTAAAGTTTGCGTGCTGACCGGAAAAAGGCCGAAATACGGCAATAACGTTTCCCATGCCAATAACCACACCCGCACCCGTTTCGAACCGAATCTGCATACCAAGAGAATCTGGATCGAGGAAGAAAAACGCTGGGTCAAG
>CAIUQW010000416.1 GCA_903901395.1 uncultured Chlorobiales bacterium
TAACTTCTGTTAATCAGGCAGCCATTGCATACGAATAATCGTCTGCATCTATTGGTACATAGACTTGTTTAACGAGTCCGTCCATGCTGAAACTCGGAGTGCAACGACATCTCACACCTGTCCTGTCGATAGCCTGTCATCCCCAATAAAATCAAAGAACCATTGTGTTCAGGAGATAGATACCATTTTCTCCTGATATTGTCAACAACCGGAAGCAGCGGAGAGTTCCCGCAAACATCGCGAGCATCAGTTCATTCCCGGCAGCTCGGGCGAGTTGGCGACGTAGCAGTACTCGCCGCCCTTGGAGCGGACGGAGCGGCTCCAGAGGCGTTCGTATTCGTCTGTGAATACCTGCTCGCTCGATGCATCGGCGGTGTACCACGAACCCTCCTCGAACTCGTCTTCGAGCTGTCCCGCGCCCCATCCGGCATAGCCGAGGAAAAAACGTACCTCGGAGGGCTTGATCACGCCGGTGTTGATGAGGTAGCTGAGCTGCTCCTTGTCGCCGCCCCAGAAAAGTCCCGGAATCACCTCGACGGAGCCGTCAATCACGTCTCCTCTCGCGTGCATGAAGTGCACCGTATCGACCTGAACCGGGCCGCCCATGTGCAGCGGCTCGTCGATATCGTCGAATCCGCTGATGGCCTCGCATACCTTGAACTCCATCGGGCGGTTCAGGATGAAGCCGATAGACCCCTCATCGTTATGCTCGCACATGAGAAGCACCGTACGCTTGAAGTTGGATTCAAGCAGGTTCGCCGAGGCCAACAGGAGCTTGCCTGGCTTGAGCTTTTCAAATTCGTTTGTCATGTGGCGTTACGTTTGTTTCTGTAACCATTCGAGCACCTCGGCAGCGTGCGTTTCGGGCTTGACCTTGGGCCACACCTTCTCGATAACTCCCAGTTCATCGATCAGATAGGTGACCCGGTTCGTGCCCATATACTCCTTTCCCATGAACTTTTTCAGTCCCCACACGCCATACGCTTCGACGATCTTTTTCTCATCATCGACCAGAAGCGTGAAGGGCAGTTCAAACTTGTCGGCGAATTTGCGGTGAGCTTTCTGCCCATCGACGCTCACGCCGAGCACTACTGCATCTATCTTTTTAAAGTTAGGAAAATTGTCGCGAAAAGCGCAAGCCTCCTTGGTGCATCCCGGCGTATCGTCCTTGGGATAGAAGTAGAGCACGACCTTTTTTCCGAGATAGTCTCGAAGAGAAATCTCGTTGCCGTCCTGGTCTTTCGCGGTGAACTCCTGAGCTTTCTCGCCTTCTTTGAGTATGTTCGTCATATCGATACTTACTGTTATTATTACATGAGTATGCAAGGATAAAATCCGGCTTTAACACAAAAAGTTTCACGAGGAATTATGTGGTGTATATAAATTGTAGAGCAATGGCGAGGTAGCAGGAGATTGTCGACTGGTGGCGTGCGACATACCAGTAAAGCTAACCGTGAGACTACGAAATATCAAGAACCGCCATGCGACTGCGCTGGCACTTCCGAGCCGCAACTGATTCAGAAGCACCAGATTCGTTTCTACGGATTCGCCCAAAAAATTCTGGCCATCTACGCCCGCGGCATGAGTGTACGCAACATGCGGCCATGCTTGAAGCGTTTTGCCCGTTCGAGGTCTCCGAGGTGCGCATCAGTACTGTAACCGGCGCGTGCTCGACGACTGTTGTGACCTCCGCATTTGCTTCCGGCTTCATGTCCCGGTGAGATCGACACGCCTGAAATCGTCCGCAGGCAATGCGTCTCCTTCACGATTTTTTTCGTAGCGCCAGACAGCGTCATGCCGAAAAAGGATCGACCTCGGCATATACTTATGCAGCTCGTGTTTTGTATCCAAGACAAGAAAAAATACATTTTATCAATTGCCGTGATTTTCAATCCAGCGATCCGACTCCATGAGCAGATTTTTTGTGAACCATCGTCTCAGGCGGCGTATTGCTGTCTTGAGCTATCTCATCCTGCGAAAGAGCCGGTATTTCAAAGGCACGTCGCAGGAGTTCGTCCGCTTGACCTGGGCGTCGTTTCTGGCTCAGCTCAACCTCAATCAGGATTTGCCGTTTCTGCTCGTCGCCGTTTTCGTGGGACTGGTTACCGGATACGTCGCCGTTATTTTTCATGAAGCCATCAAGATTATCAGCTACAGCCTCTTTAACGGCACGACCGCGCTCGGGCTGCCGACCATCAACAACTATCTCAGAATCGTTCTGCTGCCGCTGATTCCCACCCTCGGCGGCCTTGTCGTCGGGCTGTACAACGCCTTTGTCGTCAAAGCGAAGCCTGAACACGGGTTGCCGTCGGTCATCAAGGCGGTGGCGCAGAAAAATGGGAAGATTCCCACGAAAAACTGGATGCATAAAACCTTCACCTCGGTGGTGAGTATCGGTACCGGCGGCGGCGGCGGACGCGAAGCGCCAATAGCTCAGGTGGGCGCATCGATTGGCTCGACCGTCGCGCAACTGCTCAAATTTTCGCCGGGCAGAACACGGACACTGCTTGGTTGCGGCGCGGCAGCGGGTCTTGCCGCCGTGTTCAACGCCCCTATCGGCGGCGTGATGTTCGCCGTCGAAGTGATTCTTGGCGATTTCAGTGTCCGCACCTTCAGTCCCATTGTGGTGGCCGCCGTGGTGGGCACCGTTCTGTCGAGAAGCTATCTTGGCAACTATCCCACTTTTCTGGTGCCGAAATACAGCCTTGTGTCGAATACCGAACTGGTATTTTACTTCATACTTGGCGTCCTTGCCGGACTCTCGGCGGTACTTTTTATCAGAACGTTTTACGCCATCGAGGAGCGGATTCTCAAAGCCGAGAAGCAGTTCAATATCCCCTTGTGGTCGATGCCCGCTATCGGTGGCCTTCTGTGCGGTCTCATCAGCATGTGGGTGCCGGAGCTGTATGGCTTCAGCTACGAGGCGATCAACAAGGCGCTGACCGGCCAGGAGAGCTGGAAAAACATGATCGCCCTCTACCTGCTCAAGCCGGTGGTTGCGGCGCTGACGGTCGGCTCCGGCGGATCGGGCGGCATGTTCGCCCCGTCAATGAAGATGGGCGCGATGCTCGGCGGCATGTTTGGCAAGGTGTCGCATGATCTTTTCCCGAACCTGACCGCTACGTCGGGAGCCTACGCGCTGGTCGGCATGGGCGCGGTGACGGCGGGCATCATGCGCGCGCCGCTGACGGTCATCCTGATCCTGTTTGAAGTCACCGGTCAGTACGAGATTGTGCTGCCGATCATGTTCGCGGCGGTTACGTCGGCGCTGGTGGCGCGGCTGGCGTATCCCTACACCATGGAGACCTACGTGCTCGAAAAGGAGAACGTGCGCGTCGGCTTCGGCATCGCGCTCACCATCGCCGGAAATATCAGCGTGCTCGACATCATGCAGCGCAAGTTCGCCCGGTTTTCCAACACCACTGAAGTTGAAGCGATCATCGACGCCTTCCACAACACCCGCGACTCGCATTTTTTCGTCACGACGCCCGATGGCGTATTTATTGGCATCATCGGACTCGACGAGATGAGCCTCGTGCTGAAGGATGGCGTTTTTCCCGCCATGATCGCCGATGATCTCGTCAAGAAAAATGTCACCATGCTTTACGACACCTCAAAGCTCGATGAAGCGCTCAAAATCTTTGAAATCTCGGAATATTCGACGCTGCCGGTCGTCGAGCACAATACCGGCAAGCTGCTCGGCATTCTCAAGCAGGACGAGGCGTTCTCCTATTATCGCAAGCAGATGAACCTCATCGGCGAAGAGGGTGGAGAGTCTGCTGACCGGAGTCAGGTATAACCGAAAGCGGAGTCATGAGTTGCCATAACTCCGCTTTATTGCAGATGTTGGCGCTATCGTCCGTCGCGCTGCTCCATGCCACGATTACCCTCCGGCCGTTCTCCCGGACTTCGGCGATCCTCAAAATCACGTCTTTCTCCGGGAGCCGGTCTGTTCTCCGGAACTCCTCGGTCGCCGGGAGCCGGTCTGTTTTCCGGGACTCCTCTGTTCTCCGGAACTCCTCGGTTGTCGCGGTTACGCCACTGTTCACGATCCATCCTGAACCGGTTGTCCCAGAATCCGCGATCGTAACGGCGATACTCGAAATCGCGCTGCTGACGAATATCCCCCCAACTGTGCCGACGAATAGGTAAAGGCAAATCGTCATTCCGGATTCTTCCCCAAGGCCCGCGATAGCCGCGTGAACGGTACCAGTAGCCGTCCCGGAAAAGGAAGTAGTAATCATCAAAAAAGATGAGATCGTAAGGAACGCCCCAGGCGACATAAAAACCATAGTCATCCAGATAGATAAAGTCAGGTCTCTCATCGAAATAGACATCCGGGTCATGTCTTACAGACATAGCCAGCGGAATTGACGCCAAGACATCGGCAGATGCTTGCGGAACAAAAAAACCGGCAATTCCAAGTACCAGAATCATTCGTTTTTTCATACGGGCCTCCTTGCTGTTTTAACATTTGATCAGGCAACCACCTTGTTACAGATTCTTCTATCCGATATATCAATCAATAAAGTACTTTGAATAAATTACATCACCGATTCTTATACCAACTTTCCGCTCAATTCGTGCCGCAATAGCTCTATGATTCCTTCAGGGATGGGATCGGTCGCGCCCTTGAACCGTACGCTCTCGCAAACGAGCAGTGTCACTTCTTCGCTGATATGGAACTGCATCGACAAATCGTCGAAATGAGTGCCTGCCAATCGGCGGTAACGTATTTGTTACAAAAGAAACAAGCCGCTTGCATTTGCGACGGTCGATGCCTATGATAGTATAGGGCGTGCATCCTGACGCGGTATTGATCCCGGAAAACCATTGGAGCGACCTGGCCTTCATGCATCACGATGGAGACGGCTCATGACCAGTTACAAACCGAAACCGTTCTCTCCAAACCTGCTCGACCTTGTCGCGGAGGGGGAGGGTTTGCGCATTGAATTCAAACGACTCATCCACTCCGCGCCAAAAATCGCGCGGTCGATTACGGCATTCGCCAATACATCAGGCGGCCTCATCCTGATCGGCGTTGACGATGATCGGCGGATTGTCGGCATCCACAGCGAGAAAGAGACGATCCAGATCATCGACGAGGCGATGAAATTCCATATCGAACCGAAGCCGCGTATCGCGGTGCGCGTCGAGGAGTTCAAGCGCCGGATGGTGCTGCTCGTCGAGATTCCCGAAAGCCCGGAACGCCCCCATTTTCATGTCGAGCGAGTCATCCGGCGCGACACAGGCAAACGCGATGTCGAGCGCCGGGTCTACATCCGCGACGGCAGCCACAACAAAGCAGCCTCGGACGATCGCATCGCGCTGATGCTATCCTCAAGGGAGCCGGTCAGAATCTCTTTCACCGAGCGTGAACGCCGCCTGCTCGACTGGCTGAACGCATATGAGCGGATCACGGCGGAAGCGTTCGCCGGCAA
The DNA here is from genome assembly GCA_903901395.1 of uncultured Chlorobiales bacterium. Classification (GTDB taxonomy): domain Bacteria; phylum Bacteroidota; class Chlorobiia; order Chlorobiales; family Chlorobiaceae; genus Chlorobaculum. The sequence goes on from CAIUQW010000416.1 coordinate 5,442, forward strand.
CGCAGGCATTCCGGTTCGGGAGGCGCGACGCATCCTCGTTTCGCTGGTCAGGTCGGGAGCGCTACGGCTTGATTCCAGCAACGGCAACAGCTTTTATGCTCTCGCGTTACGCTGATCGCCGCCAGAACGCTTTACCGCATCGCCTACATTTTTGTATTATTTTTTTAGGAAATAATCTTAAATAACCGTATTTATTTAAGTGGCTATTGGCCTGACTTTACTCAGTCCGCAACATCATTTTTTTACCGACCATGACCAGACTCTTCGATCAGTACGATCCGCAGTCAGAGCGCTTTTTCGACGAGGTCATCGCCCGCGACGGGGCGCAACGGTCTCATTATGAAATCATGATGCAGCGCTTTAACCAGTTTTCGGCGGCGGACATCCGGGCGAGGCGCGAGCTGGTGAACATCTTTTTCCGCAACCAGGGAATCACCTTCACCGTCTACGGCGTTGACGAGGGGATCGAGCGTATTTTTCCCTTCGACCTGATTCCGAGAATCATTCCTTCGTCCGAATGGGCGGTGATCGAACGCGGCCTCACGCAGCGCATCACCGCGCTCAACGAGTTTCTGTCGGATATTTACCACAAGCAGCAGATTCTGCGCGACAAGGTCGTTCCCGCCGAGCTGGTGCTGGGCAGCAAGCACTTCCGGCGTGAATTCATCGGCGTGCGTCCGCCTCTCGGCATCTACATCCACGTCACGGGCAGTGACCTCATCCGCGACGCTGACGGGCGCTACCTCGTGCTCGAAGACAACCTGCGCACGCCGAGCGGCGTTTCGTACATGCTGCAGAACCGCATCGCCATGAAGCGCGCCTTCCCCGTGCTCTTCGACCGCTACACGGTGCGCCCGGTCGAGAACTATCCGCAGCAACTCCTCCGCACGCTTCAGGAGATCAGCCCGACGCCGAAGTCCGACCCGAAGGTGGTGGTGCTCACGCCGGGCATCTATAACTCCGCATACTTCGAGCACAGCTTCCTTGCCCAGCAGATGGGCGTGCAGCTTACCGAGGGGCGCGATCTGGTGGTCAACAACAACAAGGTCTACACCCGAACGACGCGCGGCTTGCAGATGGTTGACGTAATATATCGCCGCGTGGATGACGAATTTATCGATCCGCTCGTCTTCAGGCCGGACTCGGTGCTTGGCGTGGCGGGGCTGATCAACGCCTACCGCAAGGGCAACGTGACGCTGGCCAACGCCATCGGCACCGGCGTGGCGGACGACAAGGTGATCTACAGCTTCGTGCCCGACATCATCCGGTACTATCTGAACGAAGAGCCGATTCTCGACAACGTGGAGACCTGGCTCGCCAGCAATCCGAAGCATCTGAAGCATATTCTCGAAAATCTCGACAAGCTTGTCGTCAAGGCGGCCAACGAGTCTGGTGGATACGGAATGCTGGTCGGGCCGGAATCGACGCCGGAACAACGCGAAGCTTTTGCCGAGAAGATCGTGGAAAATCCCCGGAACTACATCGCCCAGCCGACCATCTCGCTGTCGCGCCATCCGAGCTTCTTCAACGAAATGGAACTTGCGCCGTGCCACATCGACCTGCGCCCCTACGTTCTTCACGGCAAATCGATCTCCATCGTGCCAGGCGGGTTGACCAGGGTGGCGCTCAAGCGCGGCTCGCTCGTAGTGAACTCCTCCCAGGGCGGCGGAAGCAAGGATACCTGGGTCATCGATAACTGAACCTTAAACGAACGAATAGCCAATGCTGAGTCGCGTCGCCGAATCGCTGTTCTGGATGAGCCGCTACTTCGAACGGGCGGAGAACACCGCGCGTTTTCTCGATGTCAACTTCAACCTGCTGCTCGACCTGAACAGCATCACGCCGGTTGATCATCCGAACTACTGGAAGCCGCTGATCATGGTCATGGCCGACCCGGAGCACTTCAGGAGCCTCTACCAGGAGTACGATGCCCACTCGGTGACCGACTATCTGGTGTTCAATCGCCAGAACAGCAGCTCGATTCTCTCCTCGATCAGCATGGCGCGCGAGAATGCCCGGAGCATCATCGAGAGTATTTCGAGCGAGATGTGGGAGCAGCTCAACAACCTTTACCACTTCCTGCAAAGCGTCTCTCCGCAGCAGGTGCACAGTGATCCATATAGCTTCTACAAGGAGATCAAGAACGCCTCGCACCTCTTTCAGGGGATCACCGACAACACATTCTCGCACAATGAGGGGTGGGCCTTCGTGCAGATCGGCAAGTATCTGGAGCGGGCCGACAACGCCGCGCGACTCATTGACGTAAAATATCACATGCTTACGCCGAGGACGGCCAGGCACTCCGATCTGGTCAGCGGCTCGGTGGACATCATCCAGTGGATGGCCGTGCTGAAAAGTTGCAGCGCCCTCGAAGCGTTCCGCAAGGTCTATCTCTCGAAGATTGATCCCGACAACATTCTCAGCTTCCTGATACTCGACCGGAGCTTTCCGCGCAGCATCACCTTTTCGATCTGCGCCGCGCAGGAGGCGTTGTGGCGTATTTCCGGCAGTTCGTCGCACCGATACGCCAACAACGTAGATCGGCTCATCGGCAAGATGGAGGCGGAGATGAGCTACGCGACCGTCGAAGAGATTCTCCAGCAGGGGGTGCGTCCGTTTCTCGAAGAGATCGAGCAGGGACTTGCCAAAATTGGCGAGCAGCTTCACCTCCTCTATTTTGCCTATCACACGCCAAAGATCGAGTCGGCAGACATTGCCGAAGCGCTTCCGTTCACCGGCCTCGACGGGCGGCGGGCCAACTGGAGCCAGTCTCAATCTCAGCAACAGCAGCAATAACGTTTCATCGACTCTGTCAACCGGGAACCCTTTCAGCGCATGATTCTCAAAGTCGAACATTCGACGCTTTTCGAATACGAAGAGCCGATCTACGAAACCGCCACCGAAGTGCGCCTGCATCCGGCAAGCGGCACCGGCTCGCAGCAGTGCGCCAACTTCAGCCTCCAGATCACGCCACCGGCATCAATTTTCGATTACACCGATTTTTACGGCAATCGCGTGCATCATTTCAACATCCTGCAAAGCCACAAACGGGTGCATATCGTCGCCACCTCGGTGGTTGAAACCGCCGCGCAGCCGGAGAGCGGTCCTTTTGCGGAGGATGAAATTCTGCTGCTTGACTTGCTCTCCGAAAGCCGCTACGTCCATTTCGACGCGGCGATTCATGAACTTGCCGACCGCTTCAGAAGCATCGACGAACCATTCAGCCAGGCCACGGAGATTTGCCGGTACATCAACGACTCGTTCCGCTACGAGCCGGGGGTGACTGACGTGCACAGTACCAGCGCGGTCGTCATGGCGCTCGGGCGCGGCGTCTGCCAGGATTTCGCCCACATCATGCTCGCAGCCTGCCGACATCTCGGCCTGCCGGCGCGTTACGTCAGCGGCTATCTCTTTGGCGGCGGAAGCACTCCGGAGGGGCGGGACGAGGCAAGCCACGCCTGGTGCGAGGTATGGTGCGGCGCGGAAAAAGGGTGGGCGGGTTTCGATCCGACGCACAAAACGCTGTTCGTGGACGACCGGTACATCAAGATTGGCACGGGGCGTGATTACGGCGATGTACCGCCGGTACGCGGCACTTACAAAGGCGCGTCGTCCGAAAAACTCGGCGTTTCAGTCAGGGTCATAGCGCTGGAACGCGACAACGACGTATCGGAGTTACGGCAGCGTAATCGCAACTGAGGCTCCGGGAGTTTAACCGTATGCCGAGACCCCGGATGCGCTTCAGACCGCTTCGAGGGTTTCGCGCACCTTCTCGGCCAGAGCCTTGAAGGTGAATGGCTTGCGGATAAGGTTGACAAGCGGGTTGGCCACCCCGTGACTGGCTACAACATCCGACGAGTATCCCGACATGAAGAGCACCCTGAAACCGGGGCTGATCGTCGAAAGCATCGAGGAGAGATCGGTGCCGTTCATCTCCGGCATGACCACATCAGTCAGAAGCAGATCGATCTTGCCGCTGTTCTCCTCCGCAAGCACGATTGCCTCGGACGGGCCATGCGCCGCATAAACCTTGAAGCCGGACTTTTCGAGCATCATCTGGCAAAGATTGAGTATCTCGGGTTCATCCTCGACGACCAGAATCGTCGTCCGGTCGCCATTGCACGTCACCCCTCCATTCTCATGCCTTGTTTTATAGAGCGGCAGATAGATGTGGAAGGTGCTGCCCTTGCCCTCCTGGCTCTCAAAATCGACAAAACCCCGATTCTGCTTGACGATGCCATAGACTGACGACAGTCCGAGGCCGGTTCCCTTGCCCAGCTCCTTGGTGGTGAAAAACGGTTCGAAGACGTGCGGCTTGTGCTTGTCGGCGATCCCCTGCCCGGTATCGGTCACGGAGAGCATGGCATATTCGCCATCAAGCCGGAAGTTGTTGACGTCAGCGTTTTGAGTGGCGTCGATGTTGATTCGCCTGGCGCTGATGACGATCCTGCCATAACCGTTCATGGCGTCCCGGGCATTGAAGCAAAGACTCATCAGAATCTGGTCGAGCTGCGAAGGATCGATGTGCAGCTTGCACTCCCTGCCGCATGGTTGCCAGTCGATCACGATCTTGTCTCCGGTCACCCGCTGCAGAATCGGCAGTGACTCCCCGATGGCTTCGTCGATGTCGATCACTCTCGGCATGGTGGTCTGCTTCCGGGCGAAGGCGAGCAACTGGCTGGTTATCTCAGCCGAACGCTCGGCCGCATGGTAGATCTCCTGCAGATTCTCCTCCACCGACGGCTCCAGATCATCATTCGTCAGCGCCAGTTCCGCATTGCCGAGAATGACTCCAAGCATGTTGTTGAAATCATGCGCAATGCCCCCCGCGAGCTGGCCGATCAGCTCCATTTTCTGGATTTGCAGCAGAATCGACTGGTTGCGCATCTCGACCAGTGCCGCCCTTTTCCGGATGACGATGTCCCAGGCGAGATTGGTCAGCGTGCCAACCCAATGGACATCATCTTCGGTATAGCGGGAGGGCTTGTTGAATAACAGCATGACAGCCACCACCTTGCCGCGTTCGAGGATCGGCACGGACAGACTGCGGGAAAAACCAGGGTGACCGAAAGGAAAGTCAGCGTGCCCCGGATCGGGATAATCGTTGACGATAGAGACTTGTCCGGAGTCAATAGCCGTTTTCATGAACGCTTTCATGAATGGCTTTACATCGAACGAATGATGCGCGTCATGCGAGTTCATCGCCTGCCTCTCGTCGCGAACACGAGTCGACCAGATGGAACCGGACTTGTTTCCGGAATCGCCATACAGAAAATAGATGAACCCGAACATGCTGTCGGTAAGCTCTTCAGCCTCGTCAAGCGCCTTTTGCAAAATCTCCTCTATCGAACTCTGATCGGCCTGTTGCAAGAGAGCGAGTCGGAATTCGCTCAGCGATTCGAGCCTTTTGCGCTGGGTAAGGTCGTACAGCACGCCAATCGCGCCTTCGGTTCGGTTATCATGAAAACGCTGAAGTTTCAATTCAACGTAACAGAGCGATCCGTCCTTTCTGCGGATCGTGATTTCATTTGTTCTGACAGTCGAAGGGTTTACCATTATCTCCCTGAACATGGAGATGGCCGTTCCGCCCGGCGTGGCTTCATTGCAGCACTGATTGAACGGTCTGCCCTCGCATTCCGAAAAAGAGTAGCCGGATATTTTTTCAAAAGCCGGAGAGACGGAGACGATAGCGCCATGGGTATCGGTAATGAACATTGGCGCGGCGGCCTGTTCGAACATCGCGCGGTAGCGTTGCTCGTCATGCACCATGGCTATGCCGACCTTTTTCAGGTGGGTAATATCGATGCCTGTGCCGGTGACGAAATAGCGTCCGTCATGCTCGTAACGGTTCGCAACGAGCAGAAACCATCGAAAGGCCGGGCCACCCTTGAGAAATATCCTCACTTCGAGAGTATCCTGGGTGCCTTGCTTCAGAATCTTGCGTATCCGTTGCCTGACCAGCTCCCGGTCGTCAGGATGGATCAGTTCGAGGAAATCGAAAGAGGCCATTTCAGCATCGGAAAGACCGGCGATCCGGTCGCGAAACCAGGGACTCCAACGCACCAGTTGCCCGGCGTCATCCACCAGATACATGGACTCTGGCAGCATGTCAGCTATATGAGGGGATACGGAGGGGACGAATATTTCCGAAGCTGAAAATACTGTCGCTCCGACTTGGCTATTATCTGGCATGTACAAGGCTATTCTTGAATGAAAACTGAATGTAAAATACGTTTTTAGTATATCATTTTACATATAATAACACCTCGTATAGGTTATTTATTACTCCAGTGCAGTATGTGATAACTTACAACTTTTTCTTTCTCCTCAAAAGATCATGCTGATTATTTCTTAAGGAAACACTGCAAAACAGCCGTGTTCGCCAATTTTTTTTTCTGGCTTCCGTTCCATACCTTCAGGCATCGATCTTTTCAATCAATCCGGCTCCAGTAACTGGCGCGGCGATATGCAATTCTCAGTTCTCTCGACAGACCGCCACTCGGCAGCGCGTTGCGGCCTGCTTTCGACTGCTCACGGCGACATTCCCACACCGATCTTCATGCCGGTCGGCACGCGGGCCAGCGTCAAGTCGGTCGAGCCGAAGGAGCTGAAGGCGCTCGACGCAAGGATCATCCTCGCAAACACTTACCACCTCTACCTCAAGCCCGGCAACGACATTCTGTTGAAGGCGGGAGGCGTCCATCGTTTCATGAACTGGGATGGCCCGCTGCTCACCGACAGCGGCGGCTATCAGGTCTATTCGCTCTCCGATCTGCGCAAAATCAGCGAGGAGGGGGTGATGTTCAAGTCCCACCTCGACGGAGCAAAGCTGCACTTCACGCCGGAAAATGTGGTCGATACGCAACGCATCATCGGCAGCGACATCATGATGCCGCTCGACGAGTGTCCGCCGTGGCCTGCCGAAAAAGAGTACGTAAAAAAGTCTGGCGAGCTGACATTACGCTGGGCCGAACGCGCGAGAAAACACTTCATTGCTACCCATCCACACTACGGCTACGAGCAGTTCCAGTTCGGCATCACGCAGGGTGGCACGTTCGAGGATTTGCGGGCGCATTCGAGCCGGATGCTGGTCGATATGGATTTCGACGGCTACGCAGTCGGCGGCATGGCGGTCGGCGAACCGGCGGAGGAGATGTACCGGATGCTCGATCTCTCGCACACGATTTTGCCCGAGTCGAAGCCACGCTACCTGATGGGGGTCGGCACGCCGTCGAACATTCTCAATGCCATCGAGCGA
>CAIUQW010000417.1 GCA_903901395.1 uncultured Chlorobiales bacterium
ACTACGACCTGTCGTGTCTGAAATGTAGTTTTTCGATGCAATGATGCCAATGAACAGGTGCTTTTCAGGGTAAAATGAGCCTGCATCGCTGAAGTCATTTCTTTAGGTATTTCAAATCTCCATTTTTAGAGGCGCCCATATTTGTCGTCTGTGGGTTGATGCAGATAATTTGATAATATACTTTTCCCTGTTCCATTTAAACCATAAATAAGGTTTACCTTTTTGTCGGTTTCCAAAGATGTTAGGCGCTTATAGCTTGCTACATTATTTAGGTTTATTTTGGTTATCATAGAATATTTTTCTTTAGCAATTTTTTGGCATGATGCTCAACTTGCTTATCTGTGCTATTCCATACTTCCCATATTCTGGACGAATAAGGGAGACAACGTGTCGTGTGTATAATAACGGTCGAATATTTATAGCTCTTGCACAGCAGCCACTGCCTCAACATCAAGCCAATCCCCCCACCCCATCCACAAACCTCCCAAAGCTCGCAGCTCCGCCGCACGCCGGGCATCAGTGGCATTTCAGCCCTGCTTCCGAGTGACCCGATCCATATAAAAGCGCTTGCGTGAGGCATTTTTCGTGGGGGAAAGGTGAAACTACCTTGTACTTCAGCCAACACATTATATGAAGGTAAAAAATTTGTACCGGATAGCAAGTACATGCGTGCGCTACAAATGCTGTTCCGGGGAAATTTTCTCTTCCGGTTTCGGGGCGAAAAAGGTTAATAAGGCGTTACTTCGTCGTGAGTCAAAAGAAAAATGACGGAGATTCGTCATTGCGAGATTAAGAGGACGGCCACAAGAGCCGTCCCTACAGCATGAAATGCCGACGCAGCAGCTCGGGAATATCCTCCTTGCTGACCATATTCTCCTCCACCCGCCCCTCCGATACATATCTGAACCGCTCGCCGCTCAGTATCGATTTGCCGGTTGGATGCTGCAAGACAACAATCAGCCCTTGCACGAAAATCGACTCTGGATGGGTCGCGTTGAGCCAGTTGGCCGGTTCGAAATCCACCCACTCCTGAGGAAAAAGGTTGAACTCGTAGAGCTTTTTCCACTCGCCATCGGTGAAGGATTGCAGCAGGTAGTTCCGATCAGACGCCATCGTGAGCTTGAAAGTATCGTAATCCTGCCTGATCTCCCGGTCGAGCCAGTGGAGATCGATTGGTTCGCGGATGCCGTAACCACCGAAGCCGAGGTCGCAGAGCCACTCCGCGCCATCGATGTCGGCGATAATCGCCACATGGGTTTTCGGTCGCCGGACTGGATAGGTCATCGGACGAGCCGCCACGAACCGGTACGAAATGTCGAGCGCTTCGAGCGCCATCGCGAAGATGCCGTTCACCTCGTAGCAGTAGCCGCCGCGCCACCGCTCGACGATCTTCGCGTAAATCACTTCAGGTGCGAGCGACGGCACCTTGCCCGCCTGAACATCGAGATTCTCGAACGGCACCGAAAAGAGCTGGCACCGCATGAGGCGCTTCAGCGTCTCGAAATCCGGCGACGGCTCGCCGTGAAATCCGATGCGGGCGAGATATGAGGAAAGATCGAAATTGGTGGCTTTCATTGGTAAATCACGGAAATATATGCAGTAATATCAAACTGAACATGGCCACGACGGTTCCGGCTTGTGACGCCAGATCCAGGCGATGAAGTCGGTCATGGGCGGATCGACGCCAAGCTCGCGCAGGCGGGCGCTGAGTTGGCCGCGATGATACGCGCTGTGCTGCGGCACCTGTACGAGCGCATCAGCCACAGAGTGGTCGGCCACGGTGAAGCCGAGCTTTTCGGTCGCCATACTCGACCACGGCAGATTGGCGACGCGCTCCAGCGCCTCGGGAGTCAGCGATTCGAGAAAGCACATCGATCCGGTGTGAACCTTCCGGGCCAAATCGATCAGAGCGCGGAAATCGAGGCCATCAGCCACACGCGGATCGAACGGCTCGCCGCGCCAGACATCGAGAAAAACGCTCTGCACCATATGCAAATGGCGCAACTTGCTAAGAATATACTCGTCCCCTGCCGCTACCGGCCTGGCGGCAATCGTGGACAAAACAAGCGCATCCGCCCACGCCATGTGGCGAAACTGATCGGCGAGCAGTGAAAAAGCGTCCATAGCGAGTCGGTTGAGTTCAGAAAAGCGTCTCTTGAATGTATAAAACTTGCGGTAAAAGCACTCAAAGCGACGCCTTCAGCTTGCGGCCACCCGTCACCGTGAAGCCCTCCTGCTCGTAAAACGCGAGCGTCCGGTCGAACTCAGGAAGCGGCGGCGTGGTCACTTCGAGGCGCGTCCAGCCGACCGACCTGCCGAACTGCTTCGCCGCCTCCAGTAGCCCCTGCCCCACCCCAAGACTACGGCATTCCGGGCGCACGTACAGCTCGGGAATCGTGCCGAACACGCCACCGGCGTACAGAGCGCAGCTTTCGTACATGGCGATGAAACCCACTGGCTCGTCGCTCCGGTCGAAAGCAACGAACACCACGTAGCGCCCGGCATCGAGAAAATCGCGAAGCCGCGCCACGGTCTCGTCGGACGCCACATCGAACGCCTGCACGCCGATGGCCAGCATGATCTCCGACAGCAACTCGTCAACCATCGAAGCCACCGCCACCACATCCGCCGCGGCAGCCCTGCGTATCATGAACTGATTATTGTGCTCTGACATATTCCGCAATATTCTTGCTTGTTGACCGCTGATGCTCGATACTCCGACTTTCGATGCGCGATTCACCGGGCTTTTTTCCGGCGCTCCTTCGGAACCGGCAACTCGCGCCCGGTCGCGCGGATGAGTTCCGAAATCCACTCTCGATCCTCAATTTCTTCCCCTACAAGAAGATACGGCTTCGCACCCGGATATGGCAATGCTTCTTCAAGTTGCCCGCCGATTTCTCGCCCAGCGGCGGTCGGCTTCACGAACAATCGATTATCGCACACAAGCGCCACAACTTTTCCTTCGCAATAGATCGCATATTCGCCGAACATCTTCCGAAAAGTTATAGTCCCAGCAGCGGCAATCTGCTCGCAAACATATTCTACAAATGACAATTCGGATGACATAGGATATATTATTTATTTCATTTTGATGAATCGCGACTCCTCTCAAAGCAACGAGTTCCAACTCGCTCAGCCTTGCAGAAAATGCAGTCTGACGGATAAACCGCGCACAGTTCGAGATACTTTCCATCTATCATCGAAGCGATAAACTTCTCGCTCGACTGTTTGCGGATAATATGAATTGCCTCCTCCAACGTGACGATCTCCGCCTTCCCCGACTCACTCATCGCCAAACCACTCTATTTTCAGATACATCTAACGAATTTACATCATCATATCATCATATTAATTACCTTAAATATTCTTTCATACTTTACCAAAAATCGTCATACAAAAAACATACTTATTTATAAAAGCAAAAATACCTCAAGAGTCTTATAATTGTTTTTTTGTAAAATAACTTCCAAATACCAGAAATCATTTATTCTTGCCGTTGATTTTCTACTGCAAAAATGATAACACTTCTCATTTGCGATCTATGAGGCCGCACCGAAAGGATATCATCATAATCATCATCATTATATTTCTTCAAATCTTCGTTAATCTCATCTATTAATGGCTTATTTAATGGCCACTCACACATTCCACCCTTAAAATGATAACTTTTTGTCGTCTCAAGCGTTGTAGCATGTTCCTTCGCTATCATAGCTCGAGTAAAAAAAGCTATCTTAGATAATATCTGTTCATTTGAATACACAAAGCCTCCTTTCTCATTATAAGGATTTATAATTTGAAAGGTATCAAATCCCTCATCTAAAACAACAGCATCATCACAACCAAAAAAATCATACATTATTCTCCCAATACCCTCCAAAGTATTCCCAACCCTTCCAGACAAACCACCAGACGCCAAGCAAACCAGCTCATCATTATGTGCTCCAAGAACACCAAAAGGATAAACATTATGAGGAAAAAATATTTCAACTTTGTCTTTCCTAATATCATCCGTATATCTTCTAAACTGACCTCTTCTTGTCGGTGAATCGAGAACTGGCTTAAAATGACGTTCTAGCAACTTCGACTTCAGCTCTTCCCACTCGACTTTTATATAATCTTTTATGCAAAGGTCGATAATAACAGATGAAGATAACGCTGCACGCCTTTCATTCAGGTTATGAAATAATTGGTATTCGCCAAAGTTAATACTGTCCACAGGTTGACCTTGATAAGCACCATGAGCCTTAACTGTTGGCAGATTAAAAATATGTCGTATATCCTGAAATCTATCAATAGCATTTGCTAATGACAGCTCTTCACCACTTTCAACCACAGGCTTACCTGCCAATGCAAAATCAATACATGAAGAAATATCATGCACGTTAGCATCATAACTTTTAATCTTAGATAACCGGCCCGCGTATCCATCCCTGTGATGCACATCTTTAATAATAACAGAATACCCACCAGGCACTTCATGAAAAGTAAGATCGAGCGCTTCATATCTACGCTTTAATAATGCCGCCGCTTCCGCGCTCCATTTTACAATACATCTATATATCCTATTTTCAAATGGCTCATAAATCTCATCGTCGCCCAAAAGACCACAAAACTTCACTTGACCAGGAATATATGATTTTCGAATATAAGCAACATGCCAAGGGTTCATTGTCAAATCCCCACAACTTTGCACACCAACAATACGCCACTTATCACCATTTCGTTTACAAAATTCTTTAAGATGCTGATAAAGCGTCCATGTCCCAGCTCTTTGAATATAGGGATCAATTGTATCAGAAAGATCATTATTATGGCTAAGCTGGCGTGGCTGGCAAACAAAAGCAATAGAGTGAGGGTCGCGCATACGGGGCGATGTTATTCCATCACGCTTAATTCCTGGACCATGTTCAAATCCTGGTGTAACCGAAATAAACATATGCTCACATGCGCCTGTTAATTTTAAAAAACTTATGCTAAACCTGCTACTTCTAGCCATTTTCTCCTCCTGTTTGTTTTCATTTCTCCAGCGACAAAACGCGAATGTTCCCAGCAATATTTTATGCAAAAAAACGAAACTTATTCTATTATGTCGAGTAAGCTCGGTTTGAAATACAGTCCAATTAAAAAAGAGATTTCATCCTCAGACAATTAACAAAGTAATTTTATTATGAAACAGATAGAGGAAAATTAACGTATACAATAGCCAACACAGGCTATCGAATATTTCAACAAATCAACATGAGCACCGTCTCGAAAGGAAATTAATAAGCCCGGCGGTTGGGCTTACATAGAGAAGCTACAAAGTATAATAATTATTTGCAAAAACATTTTGAAAATACAGCGTTCCTCACCCCCCCCCCCCACTCCTCGTGTCTAACCGGTCAGCGGTTTAGCATGTCACGGCAGTTTTACCATTGAAGCATGATGGCATTCATCATCGTCGAAAAATGATGGTTGTTCGTCGGTTCGATCAGATTGGTCATTTCGTGGGGAGTGCCGTCAGATGGATAAGCTTTTGTATAACAAACATTATTGAAAATCCTTGCCTACTCGTTTGATGTAAATGCTTGGTGTTCATGCCTTCATCTGGTAACTTGGCTTTATGCGGTTGGATGAACGATTTTTGTGAAACGACATACCCTTCGTCACCCTGCCGAACCGGTGAACATCCCGTCAGGCGAGGCAACTACAAACGATCTCTGAATGACCCCTAATCAAGTGCCGGAACAGATAGCGCGTGACACTATCGATGCCTTGCTCAAGGCTTCGGGATGGCGCGTTCATGATAAAAACCGGTTCGATCCAAACGATGGGCTGGGGCAGGCTGTCAGGGAATATCCGACCGACAACGGCTCGGCTGATTATGTGCTGTTTGTCGGCAGGCGTGCCGTTGGCGTCATCGAAGCCAAGCGGGAAAGCAAGGCGGAGAACATCACCACCGTGGAGGAGCAGACCGCAGGCTACGCAGACGCCCGGCTCAAATGGGTCAGCAACAGTGAGCCTCTGCCATTCCTTTATGAAACCACCGGCGTCATTACCCGCTTCACCGACCGCCGTGATCCCAAACCCCGTTCACGCGAGGTGTTCACCTTTCATCGCCCCGAAACGCTCAAAGAGTGGCTGGAACAGAGCGAAAGCCTCCGAAGCCGTCTGAGCCTGATTCCGCCGCTGAACCCGGAAAAGCTTCCGGCAAAAGCGCTTGGACTGCGTGATTGTCAGGAAACAGCCATCAGCAATCTCGAAGCCTCCTTCAAGGAGGACAAACCGAGGGCGCTGATCCAGATGGCCACCGGCGCGGGCAAGACCTACACGGCCATCACGGCCATGTACCGGATTCTCAAGCACGCCAAAGGCAAGCGCATCCTCTTTCTGGTCGATACCCGGAACCTCGGCGAACAAGCCGAACAGGAGATGCTCGCTTTCACGCCGAGCGACGACAACCGCAAGTTCACCGAACTCTATGCGGTGCAGCGGCTGAAGAGCGCGAGCGTCCCTCGCGATGCGCAGGTCTGCATCAGCACCATTCAGCGCATGTACTCCATTCTCAAGGGAGAGGAGCTGGATGACATTCTCGAAGAGACCAGCCCGTGGGAGCAGCTGACCCGGCCAAAGCAACCCGTGCCGGTCGCCTACAACCCAAAGGTGCCTATCGAGTTTTTCGACTTCATCTTCATCGACGAATGCCACCGCTCCATCTACAACCTGTGGCAGCAGGTGCTCGACTACTTCGACGCTTACCTGATCGGCCTCACCGCCACGCCCGACAACCGGACGTTCGGCTTCTTCAAGCAGAACGTGGTCAGCGAATACACCCACGAAAGAGCGGTTGCGGACGGCGTCAATGTGGGCAACGAGATTTATTATATCGACACCCGCATCACCGCGCAGGGGGCCGAACTCAGGGCGAAGCAGCTCATCGAGCGGCGCGAAAAGCAGACCCGCAAAAAACGCTGGGAGGAGCAGGACGAGGACGAACGCTATTCATCGACGCAGCTCGACCGCGACATCGTCAATCCGAGCCAGATCAGAACAGTGATCAAAGCCTTCAGGAACTGCCTGCCGGAACTCTTTCCGGGCCGTAACGAGGTGCCCAAAACGTTGATTTTCGCCAAGACCGACAGCCACGCCGACGACATCATCCAGACCGTCCGCGAAGAGTTCGGCGAGGGCAACGCTTTCTGCAAAAAGGTGACCTACAAAGCGGCGCAGGATCGGCGCGACAAGGAGGGCAATCTGGTCGAGCCGGGAGAAGAGCCGAAATCGATCCTCTCGCAGTTGCGCAACGACTACAATCCAAGAATCGCCGTGACGGTGGACATGATCTCCACTGGAACCGACGTGCGCCCGCTGGAGTGCCTGCTCTTCATGCGCGACGTCAAGAGCCGGAACTACTTCGAGCAGATGAAAGGCCGGGGCACGCGCACCCTCGACTTCGACGGGCTGAAAAAGGTCACTCCGTCGGCCCAGAGCGCCAAAACCCACTATGTGATCATCGATGCCGTCGGCGTTACCCGTTCGCTCAAAACCTCCAGCCAGCCGATCATCACCAAACCGTCGGTGCCGCTGAAAGAGCTGGCGATGGGTGTGATGATGGGAGCCAGCGACACCGATACCGTCAGCTCGCTCGCCGGTCGCCTGGCCCGACTGAACAACCAGCTCGATGCCAACGAGCAGGAGCGAGTCAGAACGGCGGCGAAGGGTACGGAGCTGACGCGCATCATCAACGGCCTGTTCGACGCGATCGATCCCGACAATATCGAAACAAAGGCGCTGGAGCTGGCGGGGCTGCCGCCGGGAGACGATCCGGGCGACGAGAAGCGCATCGAGGCTCAGGCGCAGCTTGTGCGTCAGGCGGCCAATGTGTTCAACGGCGAACTGATCGAGCTGCTCGACTCCATCCGCAGGGAGAAGGAGCAGAAGATCGACCACGACAATCTGGATGAGGTGCTCCGGGCCGGGTGGGGCAAGGATTCGATTGAAAACGCTGAGAAGCTGGTCGAAGCGTTCGCTGATTACATCCGGGAGCACAAGGATACAATCAATGCGCTGGAGATTTTCTACGATCAGCCGCACCGCAGGCGAGAGGTCACGTACGAGATGATCCGGGAGGTGATGCAGAAGCTCCGGGCGGACAGGCCCGCGCTCGCACCGTTCAGGGTCTGGCACGCTTACAGCCAGCTCGACGGCTACAAGGGCCAGCACCCGATCAACGAGCTGACGGCGCTGGTGGCGGTGATCCGCCGGGTTTGCAAGATCGACAGGACGCTCTCCACCTATGATGCCACGGTGCGCCGGAACTTCCAGAACTGGATGCTCAAGCGCCACGCGGGTGCGGGCGAAAAGTTCAACGAGGAGCAGATGCGCTGGCTCCAGATGATCCGCGACCACATCATCAACTCGTTTCATTTCGAGCGCGACGACTTGGAGATGGCTCCGTTCGACAGCCAGGGCGGATTGGGAAAAATGTATCAGTTGTTCGGGGCTGATATGGATAAGTTGATAGAAGAAATGAATGAGGAGTTAGTGGCATGAGTCCTTTGGGAAGCCCCCCTGGCCCCCCTTTTTCAAAGGGGGGGGATGTAACACATCCTCTATCCGAGGGGGGGGGATGTAGTACCTGTCTCCTACCCTTCCCCTTTGAAAAAGGAGGGATGCAGCCACTTTCCTCTACCCTCCCCCTTTGAAAAAGGGGGATCGAGGGGGATTAGGGATTGAGGGGGATTTTAATTGAAGAAATCAATGAGGAGTTAGTGGCGTGAATCCTTTGGGAAGCCCCCCTGGCCCCCCTTTTTCTAAGGGAGGGGGATGTAGTACCTCCTCTATCCGAGGGGGGGATGTA
>CAIUQW010000418.1 GCA_903901395.1 uncultured Chlorobiales bacterium
CCCTTGAAGATGGAGGACTGCATGTTCTTTTCGCGAGCCTTCATCCAGTTCACGTTGCCGCGCAGCGTGTTGATCTCGCCGTTGTGGCTCAAAAAGCGGTAGGGATGGGCGCGATCCCAGCTCGGGAAGGTGTTGGTGCTGAAGCGGGAGTGCACCATCGCGATGGCGCTCTCCATGTCGGGGTCGCCCAGTTCGGGATAGAACTCCTCGACCTGCTCGGGATTGAGCATGCCTTTATAGACAATCGTGCGAGCCGAAAAGCTCGACACGTAGAAGTAGCCGCTGCCAAGCAGACCGGCGGTGAAGCGGACGCGCTTGAAAATACGGCGGCGGATAACGAAAAGCTTGCGCTCGAACTCGATATCGGTCATGCTGTCATTGCCGCGACCGACGAAAATCTGCTTGACCACCGGCTCCTGCGAGCGGGCGGTTTCACCGAGCGTTGAGTTGTTCGTCGGCACCTTGCGCAGACCGAGATATTTCTGGCCTTCGGCCTGCACCATCTGACGGCAGATATCCTCGATGGCGCGGCGCTGCGAGAGGTCGGGCGGCAGAAACACCATGCCGACGCCATACTGCCCCGCCGGGGGCAGTTCGATATTCCGCTCGGCACAAACTTTGCGCATGAACTTGTCGGGGATCTGCATCAGGATGCCAGCGCCGTCGCCGGTGTTCTTCTCGAAGCCGGTCGCGCCGCGATGTTTCATGTTCACCAGAACCTGCAGGCCCTGCCTGATGATCTGATGGGACTTGGCGCCCTTGATGTTGGCGACGAAGCCAACGCCACAGGCATCATGCTCGAACTGAGGATCGTACAGCCCACCCTCATGCTTTGCTTTCATATTTTCAGGCACATCAATTCAGAAAAATTCAAAAAAACAGGACTTTCCTTGTGCAAAGGGCAGAATATAAGGTATTGAACCATAAAATTCATGACCTTTTGCCTTCACGCTTGAACCTCCGGGCCAAACGAAACGGCGCGAAACCGGAACTCTTTGAAAGCTCAGGCTTTGCCCTGTTTGGCGACAGCCTCCACCGCTTTCTGCATCGCCTCCTGGTCGCCCAGATAGTAGTGCCTGATCGGCTTGAGATCGTCGTCAAGCTCGTAGACCAGCGGAATGCCGGTGGGAATGTTCAGACCGACAATATCCTCGTCGGAAATGTTGTCGAGGTACTTGATCAGCGCCCTGAGCGAGTTGCCGTGAGCCGTGATAATGACGCGCTTGCCGCCATTGATCATGGGCGCGATGGTTTCGTGCCAGTAGGGCAGGAAACGGGCAACCGTGTCTTTCAGGCACTCCGTCGCAGGCAGCTCTTCCGAGGATAGCGAGGCATAGCGAGGATCCTTGCCCGGCCAGAAATCGTCGCTCTCGGTGAGGGCCGGGGGCGGCGTGTCGTAGCTGCGACGCCAGACCAGCACCTGCTCGTCACCGTGGCGCTGGGCGGTCTCGGCTTTGTTGAGCCCTTGCAGCGCGCCGTAGTGGCGTTCGTTCAGACGCCAGCTCTTGGTGACGGGAATCCACATGAGATTCATCTCGTCGAGCACCGTCCAGAGCGTCCGGATGGCGCGTTTGAGCACCGAAGTGTAGGCGACGTCAAATACGAAACCCTCGTCTTTGAGCAATTGGCCGGCGGCTTTCGCCTCTTCTCTTCCCTTTTCGGAAAGATCCACATCCACCCAGCCGGTAAAACGGTTTTCCCGGTTCCACTGGCTTTCACCATGCCTCAGCAGGACAAGTTTCTTCATATTCAACACTCCTTGTGCTCGTCAATTGATTCTTGAAAAAGAAAAGAGGACGCCATTTACAGGCTTGGCAATTTAATATTCTGAAAAACTAATCTCAAACTTTCTCTCAGATGCTCGTGAAGCCGCGTCACATTTGATCATCGGGGATTTTTTATCAGGGGTATAGTAGCTCTTTGTGGCATTATCGTTCCAAATGTTATATCTTATATGCTTTTTGACGCTTGATGACCGTAGCTGACGTTCTGGCACCGGAAACCGCTGCCCGTCGGTCGGCTGAACAAGCCAGCACCCTTCGGGCTGCACCTCAGTAACCAGCATGTATCGGATCTGAACACCATGAACCTCAACAATTTCAGATTAAAGCTCGGCGGAAAAGAGTACGTCCCTATCGTCATTGGCGGCATGGGAGTCAATATCTCGACTTCGGAGCTTGCCTTGTCGGCGGAACGGCTGGGGGGAATCGGTCATATCTCCGATGCAGAGGTAATGCAGGTTTGCGACCAGATTTTCGGAACCACCTATGTGGCTGAGAAGCGCCAGAAATACGCTTCATTTATCAATAATCCCGACAAATCCGCGGTACAGTTTGATCTGGAGCAGCTCGCCGAGGCGCAGAAGCGCTACATCTCGTACACCATGAGCCAGAAAACGGGCAACGGTGCGATCTTCGTGAACTGCATGGAGAAGCTCTCGATGAACAACTCCGCCGCGACGCTCAAGGTGCGCATGGAAGCGGCTATGGATGCGGGCATTGACGGCATCACGCTGGCTGCGGGACTGAATCTCAGAAGCCTCGAACTCATCAGCGAGCACGAACGCTTCCGTGACGTCAAGATCGGCATCATCATCTCGTCGGTACGGGCGCTCTCCATCTTCCTGAAGCGCGCCGTGCGCCTGCAGCGGATGCCCGACTATATCGTGGTCGAAGGCCCGCTGGCGGGCGGCCATCTCGGCTTCGGCACCGACGACTGGCAGTCGTTCAAGCTGGAGACGATTGTCGCCGAGACGCTCGCCTTCCTGAAAAAGGAGAACCTCGACATTCCCATCATCCCGGCGGGTGGCATCTTCACCGGCACCGACGCGGTCGAGTACCTCAAGATGGGCGCCTCGGCTGTCCAGGTTGCCACGCGCTTCACCATCGCCAGAGAGGCAGGTATTCCGGACGAAGTCAAGCAGCGCTATCTCGATGCCCGCGAAGAGGATGTGGAGGTCAACACCGCCTCGCCGACAGGCTATCCAATGCGGATGCTCAAGCAGTCACCAACCCTTCAGTACGGCATGAAGCCGAACTGCGAAGGACTCGGCTACCTGCTCGACAACGACGGCAAGTGCACCTATATCGACGCTTACTACTCGGCGCTCGAATCGAGAAATCCCGCCGAGAGCCGCTTCTTTGTCAAAGGCAAGACCTGCCTCTGCACCGGCATGGCGCGTTATGATTGCTGGACTTGCGGCCACACGGTTTCACGGCTGAAAGAGACCGCCAACCGCCTGCCGGACGGTTCGTGGCAACTGCCCTCCGCCGAAGATATTTTCATGGACTACCTCCTGAGCGAAAACCACTCGATCAGAAAACCGGAAGCCGGGATACTGAGCTGAAAAAGGGGCGTTTTTTGCCTCTGAAGATCAGATAGCTTACCTTATCTCAAAAGGAGTGGAGGCGTCGCGCCTCCGTTCCGGGAGATGATTTCGGCCAGAAACCGGGTTCCTGCCACAATGAAAAGACAACTGTTTTCCTGGTTGAGGCTGTTGGCCTCGTTCATCATTCTGCTCATGGCGGCCATCGCCGTCAACCAGCTCTACAGCCTTTCGGTGGTGCTGAACGCCTTACTCCCCTACTCCGGTTATGCGTTTCTCGGCTTGTGGGCTCTCTTTTTCGCCGTGGTTCTTGTCGCGAGCTTGCGCCTCTGGAGCGCACCGAAGGTTCCACCACTGGCCGACCACGTCGGCGGCAGCAACTTCGAGCCATACATCGCGTATCTGGGCAAATCGCTCGCTGTGCATCACGCCCATCCCGACGGCGGCAAAAAGGAGCACGACCTGCGGTGGGTCAAGGCAAACCTGAAACTGCACGAGGTGGATGCGCTCAACGCGACCAAAACCGTGGCCACGAAGAACTTCTTCATCGGAGCCTTCGCGCAGAACACCTCGTACGGCACGACCACCTCGCTCATCAACAACATCAAGCTGGTCTGGAACATCTACGCGAAGTACAACCGCAAACACTCGATCAGGGAGTTCCTGCGGCTGCTCAGGTCGGTCTACGAGTGCCTGCCGCTGTCGGATTTCGACAAAGAGGAGCTTCCGGCGCACATCAAGCCGATCATCCAGTGCTCCTTCAGCAACACGCTCTCCTCGCTGCTGCCTGGCGGGAACCTGCTGACGCCATTCTTCCTCAACCTGTTTCTCGCGGGCGCGACCAACACCTACCTGACCTGCCTGGCGGGCATCATCACCTCCAAGCACTGCCAGATGCTCTCGCTCGAAGACAAGGAGGATATCGTGCAGCAAAGCATGTTCGAAGCGGCCTTCATGTTGCGTGAGATCGTCAAGGAGTGCAACCCGATTCTTTCCGTGACGATCAGCAACGCCGTCAAGAAAGCGGGCCTCGAAAGCCTCGACACCGTCACCGCCCCAACCTCCGGCAGCAGCGTCGCGCAGGACATCGTCTCCCACCTCGCCAGCTCGATCAAGCATATTATTATGGAGAGCGGGAAGGAGTGAGGGGAAAATGATGGACGATGTGGACTGAGTGGAGAATGTAGCGATGGGAGGAAAGGCCGACGGGCGAACGGCTCAATAATCGATCAACGGTAGAGGCTGACGCGCTCAAGGATTTCATTGAACTTCTGCAAAACCTTCATCAAGCTCACGCACTGCCTACTCAAAAAGAATGGGTTCATGAAAGCCAAACTTTACCTCATCATAGGCATGAATATCAATCGAGTTCTTCAAAAAGTCGAGAATCTTCTCCCCCTCAGCAAGGGACAGTAACATCCTCGTCCGATGCTGATTCTCATCGACAATATACTGTGGATGCACCTTGATCATTTTGTTACCTCGGTCGATTATTGTTTCAATCGATACAATCTTGACAGCGACACCTGTGCGTTTCTGAACGCTAACGTTTGATTTAACCGGCAAATGCCGGGATGCGAAGCATGCCGGTATTTGCCGGTTGAACGAATGGTTAGCCCATGCTTTGTAGAGAGGCCATTTCTTTGATCTTATTGGTTCTATTCTGATCGAATGCTTCCGCTTGAATTGCCAACCACTGGAAGTCGTCCCAGAACTCTGGGGCCTTTCTCCGCTCCCGTTCACTAATGACACGACGTTCACAAATTGGCCATAGGCGACGTAATGAATCACTCCAATTATCGAGAATGATCTCTTTTGGAACCATTCCCCATCGCGCCATCATACCTACGACATCGAATGCTTGACATACCTCGTCAATCGCATCCCGCTCTTCTTGAAGTAAATCAATAGGATTCGAGTATGGCCTAAATTTATCTCGAAGCTCAAAGACGCGTCGGCGTGAAGTTCTTGCGGCTTCGCTTTGGAGAGAGTTAACACAGTATGTAAATCCTTGCGTCCAAGTTCCATGACGAGCAGCGCGAAATTGCTTTAGTGCGGCAAGGACCCCCATAACCACAACCATTAACGTAGCCAATTGAATCACGATCGAAAGTAGATTGAAAAGTTCTGTACTCATATGCCCTTATCTCTGGAGTTAGAGGACTAAAATGTGTTGTGGGGCTAACAATGTTTAGACATATCTTCCTAATCCTGAAAAGGCAGAAAGCTGCTTTCTGTATAAAACAGCTCTAAAATCATCATTACAGACCAGCTAATTAATTATTCCTAAAAAACTTAATAGCACTAACCATCATTTAAACCTGCCGGTTTATACAGATCAGTCTAAACCGGCAATACACACGGCATTACTCAAAGAACGCTTCGTCTAACTCTGTTGCAAACGTAGGCGCAACATATATATCAGCATTTCCGTCGCTCGTGTGTCATCGGCTCTGATCTGCTCATTCGGAAGGACGTCTCGGGAGGGGCACTGCATAAGCTCGACGGCGAAGCTTACAAGAATATCTACGAAGATTACCTGATTTTTACAAAACCAAATAACAATTTGTCAGACATCTTCCTGACCTAAAACCCCTCAGCCTCCAGATTCTCTTCTCCCTTATTCTTATTTTACCTCCCCCGCAACCCCCGGAAAAAATCTTGCAGCAAACTTTCAGCTTTGCGCTCCATGATGCCGCCGTAAACTTCGGGCTGGTGGTTGAGGGCGTTGCAGCCGGTGATGTTGAGCACGGTTCCCGCCGCGCCCATTTTGGGGTCCCATGCGCCGAACACCACGCGGCCAATTTTCGACAGCACGATTGCACCGGCGCACATGGGGCAGGGTTCGAGCGTGACGGCGAGGGTACACCCTTCGAGATATTTGCTGCCGAGCGTGCCCATCGCGGAGGTCAGGGCGATCATCTCGGCATGGGCGGTGGCGTCCGAAAGGGTCTCGACCTGGTTGTAGCCGCGCCCGATGATCGAGCCGTTCGGGTCGAACACCACCGCGCCGACCGGCACCTCCTTGCGCTCGTAAGCCTTGATGGCTTCACGGAGGGCCTGCTCCATACAGTAGTTCAGATCATGCATTAGCGACAAAAGAAATCTGCGCTGCGAGCCGCACGGGTTTCAGCAAGACGAGAAATTTTGTTATCATATGATTCGTTTTTTATTCCGCGTTGAGGCCGGTCTGGTCCGGCAATCTTTATCTCATAACCGTAGAACTTGATCTATGAATATTCATGAGTATCAGGGCAAAGGCATCCTGAAGCAGTTCGGCGTAACCGTTCCCAAGGGGATAGTAGCATTTTCGGCTGAAGAAGCAAAACAGGCGGCGATCCAGCTCTTCGAGGAGCAATCGAGCCCCGTGGTGGTCGTCAAGGCGCAGATACATGCCGGTGGACGCGGCAAGGCGGGCGGCGTCAAGCTGGCCAAATCGGCGGACGAGGTGTTCGACATTGCGCAGAAAATGCTCGGCGCGACTCTCGTGACGCACCAGACCGGTCCCGAAGGCAAGGAGGTTCGCCGTCTCCTCATCGAAGAGGGCATGAATATCGACAAGGAGTTCTACCTCGGCATAACTCTCGATCGCTCGACGTCGAGCAACGTGCTCATGGTTTCGACCGAAGGCGGCATGGAGATCGAAAAGGTGGCTGAAGAGACTCCGGAAAAGCTGCTCAAAATTCACGTCGATCCGGTCTACGGCCTGCAAGGGTTCCAGGCTCGTGAAGCCGCGTTCTTCCTCGGCTTGCAGGGCGAGCAGTTCCGCAACGCCGTGAAGTTCATCGAGGCGCTCTACAACGCCTACACCTCGATTGACGCCTCGCTGGCCGAGATCAACCCGCTGGTCATCACCAAGGAGGGCCGCGTGCTCGCGCTCGACGCCAAGATCAACTTCGACGACAACGCGCTCTACCGCCACAAGGAGTACCTCGAACTTCGCGACACCAGCGAGGAGGACCCGCTCGAATACGAAGCCTCGAAGTCGAACCTCAACTACGTGCGCCTCGACGGCAATGTCGGCTGCATGGTCAACGGCGCGGGTCTGGCGATGGGCACCATGGACCTCATCCAGCTCTCCGGCGGCAGACCGGCCAACTTCCTCGACGTAGGGGGAGGAGCCAGCCCGAAGACGGTTGAAGAGGGCTTCAAGATCATCCTCGGCGACAAGAACGTCAAGGCGATTCTGGTCAACATCTTCGGCGGCATCGTCCGCTGCGACCGCGTGGCCGGAGGCGTCATCGAGGCAGCCAAGAACCTCCGGAAGATGGACTCCGCGGTCAGTTGCGAGAACGCCGCTTTGACCCGTGGCTTGTCATCCGGGCGCACCGCGCGAATGGTCGCGACGCTGCCGTTCTTCAGCGTCTCGCTGGCGGTGAAATGGCGGACATCAATCATGCCTGTGCGGCCAACGCCCGGGCAGGAGTTCGGAGTCGCAGGTCCCATCGCGTTGGCAGGGCACGTTAACGAATGCCACACCGGCAAAGCCAGCGATTCCGTCTCCCAGCCGCCAGGCGACGCACTGGGGAAGCGGCTTCCCGGGGTCGCGTGCGCTGAAGACTGCTGGCATGAGGCCAGCTTTCAAAGTCGTCGGTCAGCAGCCAATGCCACCATGCGAAGCGCCAGATTGAATCCAGCCAGCCGGACGCAGCGTGAACTCCGCGCCAAGCGCGTGAGAATCATCCCGGTGCA
>CAIUQW010000419.1 GCA_903901395.1 uncultured Chlorobiales bacterium
GATTTATCGCCGATCTCGTCGAGGCCATCGAGCAACACCAGCGTCGGTTCGTGCTCCAGCCTTTCGTCAAACCATGAGGCTTCGAGATTGAGATGTGGCTTAAACTGTTCGGCAAGTTTTTGGGGAAGGCTTTTTCTCTTCTCGTCACCAGCTTTCATTGCATTCAATGGCAGATAGCTGATTTTCAACGGCTTTGAGAACCCGCGTAAAACCAGCATGCTGTTCAATGCGAAATGCTTGATGATCGTGGTTTTGCCTGCGCCCGGTTCACCGATGACGAGAAGCATTCGCGATTTTCCGTCCACCGCCTTTGTGAGAGCGCTGTCTGGTGTTTCCAAAGATCGCTCGACGCTCATCCGCTGGACGCGCTCCTGCTCAAACTCCTTCTCCATCACCCGTTCAGCCTCTTCAAGATCGAGCGGCACGAACGTTTGCATTAGATCGACCGACTCCGAATCGCCTTTTACGCCAGGCATTCCGTAAATCGTATTTTTATCGAGTTCAAGTTTCAGACGCGCCCGATAGCGCTCTTCGTTGCTCCCGGCTTGATCCGACTTTTTTCGATCCTCATAAACCGCTTCAGCCTGTTTTTCAGCAACTTTCTTTTTGCCTGCGTCGATGTTGCGCTTGCGATACTGGAAATATCCAAAACCCAAACTCAGAGCACCAATGACTGCTGCCGCTGGCAGATAATCGACAATTCCCTTTTCAGAAGTTTTCCCAGCAGCCTGAACCGCCGGAGAATCGGCAGGCTCCGCCGCGCTCGAGGTTCCTGCCAGACAAGCAAGCATCGCAATGCAGCACGTTATCCGAAGCGCTTTGAAGATGGGTATGAAAAGTCGCCGCATAATTCAGGGGAATGAGTTTGACCGCACGACCGAAGAAGAGGGAAATTACGCAAAAATCAAATTTATACGCGCCAGTTCAGGGCAGGCACAGGGGCCTGCCCCTACAATCATCCTCTTCCGTCCACAGCGTCCACCTCGTCCACCCAAACTGCTCTCACGCCAGCTCAGCTAGCTCGGCCCAGCGTTCCATGTCTTTATCGAGTTTTTCCTGAATCTTGTGCAGTTCGTCGCCTAACTTTTGCACGGCATCGAAGTCCGAACCGGCGGCGGCGAGTTCGCGGTTGATCGACTCCTGGCGCGCTTCGGCTTCGGCGATGGCCACTTCGAGCTGCTCCAGTTCGCGCTTCTCCTTGCTGTTGAGCTTGCGCTGTTTCGGCGACGGAGCCGTCACCGGCGGCATCGATGGCTTCGGTTGCGGCGCAGGCTCTTTTTTCTGCGGCTGGCTCTTCTCGGCGGCAGCTACCGAGGCTTTCATCTCCAGATAAACGCTGTAGTTGCCGGGGTAACGGCGCACCACGCCGTCATCCTCGAAAACAAAGACGTGCTCGACGGTGCGGTCGAGGAAGTAGCGGTCGTGGCTCACCACCACGAGGCAGCCGGGGAAGGTGTCGAGGTAATCTTCGAGCACGCGCAGGGTCGGAATGTCGAGGTCGTTGGTCGGCTCGTCGAGGAGCAGCACGTTCGGCGCTCCGATGAGCTGGCGCAACAGGTAGAG
The DNA here is from genome assembly GCA_903901395.1 of uncultured Chlorobiales bacterium. GTDB lineage: Bacteria > Bacteroidota > Chlorobiia > Chlorobiales > Chlorobiaceae > Chlorobaculum. The sequence goes on from CAIUQW010000419.1 coordinate 1,564, forward strand.
CCGCCGCCGCTCGCCGCCCGAGAGGTTGCCGATTGGGTTGTACTGCGCCGCGCCCGAAAAGAGGAACCGTTCGAGCATTTTGGCCGCCGAAACCAGCGTGCCGTCCTTCGTTTTGATCTGCTCGGCCTCCTCCTTGATGTACTCGATGACTCGCTTGGAGTCGTCGAGGTGGCGGCTCTCCTGGTCGTAGTAGCCGATCTTGACCGTCGGGCCGACCTCGATGCGCCCGCTGTCGGGCTTGACGCGCCCGGCGATCATTTCGAGCA
>CAIUQW010000420.1 GCA_903901395.1 uncultured Chlorobiales bacterium
CCAGAACATCTACTCTGAACGGCAAATCGGATTCCTGAAATGCTTCTTTAATGTCTTCCAACACTTTCCAGTCGAGCGCTGATTTTGCCTTGATGGCAAGGTCGAGGTCTGACCAGGGTTTTGCCGTGCCGTGAATCCTTGAACCGAAGACGATGATTTCAGCTTCCGGTACGAAACGGTTCAGAATGTTTCGCACCACTTCGAGTTCATGCGGTTTGAGTTCAACCATTTCTTTCCCTCAATCTTTCAAGCAGAAGCGCACCCTGCTTCGGCAGGATAATCGCGGCCTGAAATGCCTGCTCGGCATTGCCTGCATGGTAAGTGTGAGCGGTGAGATTTCGCGCCTTGTGAAACTCCATCCAGAGATCGATGTCATCGATCAGGCGGTTTTCAGCGCTCAGCCGAAAGAGTTCACGTCTCGGGACTCCATCGGCAATATCAGGACTGACGTTGATTTCAAGCCAGCGCTTCATGAACTTCCAGCACTGCTCATACGCCACCTCGAAATGCTGTATGACGCCCGATTTGACGGTGAGCAAATCATCAACGGTGAGACCCGGCGCTTGTGACAGCTTTTTCCAGGTGGCGATGGATTTATCCAGAGCTGACAGCGCGGCGATGAGGCTTTCCAGTTCGAGTATCATGTTGTATGGGTTTTTGCTGGAATATAGCGAGAAGTTTTTTCAAGCAAGGGGAGGGAGGCAGGAATGTTTTCCTGTGGCGATAATCTGGAAATCATCTGACATGTTTGGCTCCTTTGGCCAGGATTGGTTGAGCTGCGCAGCCAAAACGTTAGAGTTCTCTTGGTTGAAGGGTGAGCGATGATGGTCGAGAGCGACGTCGATCCAGAAAAAAAACGCAAGACTCTCGCCTGATCGTCGTCAGTAGTAGTAAATCATTCTTGATAACCATTACTGATAACCGATCATGAAACCGACATTGAAATCCTGGGCGACTCCGCTGATCATCGCAACCTTCATCATCTCCGCCGTCACCGGCGTGCTGATTTTCTTTCATCAGGAGAGCGGACTCATCAAGCCTGTCCACGAATGGCTGAGCTGGGCGCTCGTCACCGGGGGCGTGCTCCACACGGTCGCGAACTGGAAAAGCTTCGCCAACTACTTCAGCCGCAAAGCGGCGCTCGCGATCATCTCCACGGGACTGATCGTCACCATCGCCGCCATCGCCGTGCCCTCGCAGGGCGGCCACGGCAACCCGTTCATGAGGGTCAACCGCACGCTCTCGACCGCCTCGGTTGAAACCCTCGCGCCGGTCGTGAAGCTGAGTCCGGAGCAGGCCGTCGCCAAGCTCGAACAGAAAGGGCTGAAGGTCGGCGACGCCGGTCAAAGCATCAAAGAGATTGCCTCCACCAACGGCAGCGAAGAGCAGAAGGTTATTCTTGCGTTGTTCGAGTGAGCAGCAGGCGCTCCCCCATAAAGCAAAAACGGCTGCCTCGGTAAATTCCGGGCAGCCGTTTTGCATTGCTGTGCTGATTCGCTCAGACTGATTCCACTCTGGCGATCTCGGGGATGGCTTTCTTTATAGCCTGCTCGACGCCGGCGCGGAGGGTGAGCGTGCTCATCGGGCAGGAGCCGCATGCGCCGAGCAGCTTCACATCGACGACCATATCCTTCGAGATGCCGACAAGCTGGCAATCTCCGCCATCGACCTGAAGGTAGGGGCGGACGGTTTCAAGAGCGCTGATCACTTTGTCGTACAGCGGGTCGGTTTTTGGCAGATAATCCTTCATGATACTTATAAGTGTTGGTGTGTGTTGACGAACGGACGGGTGCGCAGGGGCGTCCCGTACTTGAGCGCAATATAACAACAGCAGGTTAACCCTGAAAAATCCTGAAATTCTTCAGGGTATCCTTCCGAACTTTTGATCTCAATTTACCGAACAGTTGGCGTTCAGAATCGAGACCTGCCGGGCGATTTCTCCGGCGACGCGGCTTGCTGCCTGCGAGGTCGGCGCGTCGGGGCTGGCGATGATCGCCGGAGTGCCGCTGTCGCCGCCTTCGCGCACCGAACTGCTGATTGGAATCGAGCCGAGAAAGGTCAGCGCATTGGCCTGAGCGAATTTTTCGCCGCCCTGGCGTCCGAAGATGTAGTCGCGGGTGCCGTCGGGCAGCTCGTACCAGCTCATGTTCTCGACGAGGCCGAGGATCGGCACGCCAACCTTCCGGAACATCGTGACCGCCTTTGCGACGTCCGCCAGCGCGACCTCCTGCGGAGTGGTGACAACCACCGCGCCGGTGATGGCGAGGTTCTGCACGAGGGTGAGCTGGATGTCGCCGGTGCCGGGAGGCAGATCGAAGATCAGGTAGTCGAGTTCCTGCCAGTCAACGTCGATGATGAGCTGGCGCAGAGCGCTTGAAGCCATCGGGCCGCGCCAGATCAGCGCGGTTTCGGGATCGACAAGGAAGCCGATGGACATCATCCTGACGCCGAACTTCTCGATGGGGATGAGTTTGCCGTTCACTACCTCAGGCCTGACGTTCTGGAGAGCGACCATTGTCGGGATGCTCGGCCCGTAGAGGTCGGCATCGATCAGGCCGACCTTCGCGCCCGCGGCGGCGAGGCTGACGGCGAGGTTGAGCGAAACGGTCGATTTGCCGACGCCGCCCTTGCCGGAGGCCACGGCGATGATGTTTTTCACCTTCTCGAGCTCGATCTTCTGCGGAGCGCCGTGCCCGCCGTGGCCGCCATGATGACCGTTGCCATCGTGATGGCCGTGATGTCCGTGGTGTCCATGTTCGCCGTGGTGACTGCACGACGAGGCGACCTTCGACGTCATGTTGACATCGATCTCGCCAACTCCCGGCACGGCAGCCCTGATGGCGTCGATGCAGGAGTTCTTGATTTTCTCTTTCATCGGGCAGGCCGGAGTGGTAAGCACCACGGTGAACGACACGTTGCCAGCCTCATCGACGGCGATGTTCTCGACCATGCCGAGGGTCATGAGGTCACGCCCAAGGTCAGGTTCCATGACCGTGCCCAGCGCGGCTTCGATCTGCGATTTCTGTATTGACATAATTCAGCTATAATTTGAGGGTTCAAAATTCTTCAGATCAGTCGGTTCTGTCAGATCTGTCAGATCGGACTGATCCGACAGATCTCTTTAATTCAAAGCAGTTGCCGCCACTTCCCGCGCTCACTTGCGCAGGAAGCGCATCGTCACCGGAATTCCCGCGAAGTCGAAGGTTTCGCGAAGGCGTTTTTCGAGGAAGCGCCTGAAATTGTTTTCGAGCAGCTCCGGGTCGTTGCAGAAGAAGGCGAAGACCGGGTGGCCCGACTCGATCTGCGTCATGTACTTGATCTTCAGCTCTTTGCCCGACTTGGTCGACGGGTGGCGCATCGCGATGGTCTCCTGCAGGAAGCGGTTCAGATTGCTCGTGCTGATCTTCTGCCGCCGGTTCAGCGCAATCTCCGCCGCCGTGTCGATGGCGCGGTAGCAGTTTTTCTTCGTCAGGGCGGAGGTGAAGAGCACCGGAATGTAGCTGATGTTGCCTAGCTGGCCTTGCAGCGTGTCGGTAAACGCCTTGCTGGTTTTGGAATCCTTTTCGACCAGGTCCCACTTGTTGACCAGAATCAGCACCCCTTTTTTTCGCTCGATGGCCATGTGGATGATCTTCATATCCTGGCTTTCGAGGCCGAGCCGCGCGTCGAGCAGCACCAGCGCCACGTCGCAGCGCTCGATGGCGCGAGCCGTGCGGAGCGAGCTGTAGAACTCGATGCCCGCATCGATCTTGGTGCGCTTGCGCAGGCCAGCCGTGTCGATCAGCACGTACTCCTCACCGTTGCGTTTCAGCACCGAGTCAATGGCGTCGCGCGTCGTGCCGGGCACCTCCGAGACGATCTGCCTCTCCGCGCCGAGCAGCGCGTTGACCAGGCTCGACTTGCCGACGTTTGGACGCCCGAGCACGGCGAGCTTGATCGAATCGTCCTCCTCTATACCTTCGCCTTCGGGGCACGGCAGCGTGTCGAGCACATCTTCGAGCATGTCGGCCACCCCCGCGCCGTCTCGCGCCGAGATGAAGTAGGGTTCGGTGAAGCCGCTTCTGACCAGCGATTGCGCGTCGAGCGCGACCTGCGGATTGTCCACCTTGTTGGCCACGAAGAAAATCTTCTTCTCCTTGAAGGTCTTCTGAAGGATTTTCACGATGTCGAGGTCCAGATAGGTGAGGCCGGAGCGGGCGTCAACCATGAAGATGATGGCGTCGGCATCCTGAATGGCGCGCATGGTCTGTTCGAGCATCGCCATGCTGAGCGTGTCGCCCTCAGGCGCGTAACCGC
>CAIUQW010000421.1 GCA_903901395.1 uncultured Chlorobiales bacterium
AAACAGCACCGTGAGCATCAGAATCAGCAGCACAACACTCATCAACACAATCTCCAAAACATACTTCGACGGCTGGATCCAGATTTCGGTGAAAACATTCCATCTGCCGAGGATTTCAACGAAGTTCCAGAAGATGAGCACCGTCGGAATCGCGTAGCGGATGGCGTAGGCCAGATTGCTGATTTTCAGGAGTTTGACGAAGAGCAAAACCGACCACAGCAGTGAACCAAACGCGATGAAATAGGTTACGGGATGGCGGTCTCCGGCGAAGTGATCGTCGTAGGCGAACAGGAGCAAGAGATAAAAGCCCCACAAGAGCACGTTGAACTCCATGAAGGTGATCATGGCCACGTTTTTGGACGAGCGGGCCTGGCCGAGGCGAGAATCGAAGCGCAGCAGACGCTGGAACCACAGAAAAAACCGGCATCCCGAACGCACGCCAAAGAGATAGTAAAGCATGATGATCGCGAAAAAACTGACCGATGAGGGCATGAGCAGGTATTCCGCGCGGGTCACCACTACGCCGTTTGCCATTACGGGCGCGATGCCGAGGCGGCGGGCGTAGTACTCAAAGCCGATCTCGATCCACCCCGACCAGACGAAAAGCGCGCCGAACATGCCGAGCAGCGTGGCGATCAGCTCTTTCTTCGCGAAGAGTCCCGCGAGCAGCAACCCGCTACCGGCGATGCCGAGCAGCACTCCGGCCAGGGCGACTTGCTCTCGGCCAAGCGCGGTTTGCAGCACGATGACGGCGGCATGACCGAGCGGCATCGTCAGTAAAACTATCGAAAACGCTGAAAATGCGATGAGGGGCTTGAAGCTTTTCATAAAGGTGGCGTTGAATCGAAAAATCAGAGATGATCAAAATAATCGCTGCGCAATCGAAGCGCAACTTCATCGCAATCGCGCGTGGGCGCAAAAAAAGGCGTCCCGAAATTTCGGAACGCCTTGAAAGGAACGATCATCGACGGCCAAGCGCTTCAGCGGGCGGCTTCGAGCGCAGCGATTCGCGATTCGAGCGGCGGATGGCTGCTGAAGAGCGCCATGATGCCACCGCCGGTAATGCCGCTGGCGGCCATCTGTTTCGGCAATTCACCTGCTTCAAGACTGCCGAGCGCCCGGAGCGCTTCGATCATCGGACGGCGGTCGCCCATCAGCGAAGCGGCTCCCGAGTCAGCGCGAAACTCTCGCTTGCGCGAAAAGAACATCACGATGATCGAAGCAAGAATGCCGAAAAGAATCTCGCAAACCACGCTGCCGATCATGTAGCCGATGCCGACCCCGCCCTCATCGTCGTCCCTGCGCAGAAAGCTGTCGATGGCGTAGCCGGCGACGCGGGAGAGGAAGATCACGAAGGTGTTGAGCACGCCTTGAATCAGGGTCAGCGTCACCATGTCGCCGTTCTGGATGTGAGCGACCTCGTGAGCGAGTACGGCCTCGACCTGCTGCTTGTTCATGCTTTGCAAAAGCCCGGTTGAAACCGCGACCAGCGAGTTCGATTTGCTCGCGCCCGTGGCGAAAGCGTTCGGAGCGCCGCTGTAGACGGCCACCTCGGGCGTCGCCAGACCGGCTTTCGAGGAGAGCCGCTTCACCGTGTTGACGAGCCACGCCTCGTCCTGATTGGCCGGTTGCGTGATGACCCGCGCGCCGGTGCTCCATTTGGCCATCGTTTTGGACATCAGCAGCGAGAAGAAGGAGCCGCCGAAGCCGATCAGTGCGGCGAACGCGAGCAGCATGCCCAGATTCAGCCCGTTGGCGGTCAGAAAGCGGTCGACGCCGAGCAGTCGGGCGCTGACCGAGAGCACCGCGATGACCGCAAAGTTGGTAATCAAAAACAGAATTATTCTTTTCATCCGTATCCTCCTGACAAAGTATCAGTTATGGTTTGTGTTAAATCGATGTTCGATGGCCGACTCCCGCGACTGTCTCGCGAAACGCAAGATCGACTTCAGGGTTTGACGTTCAAAGCTCAATAGTCTTGCGCAATTAAAAATGACGCCGCGTTTCCTCAAGGCGGAGGTTTCTTGCATGTTGGGCATTTTCAGCTTCCCCAACGCCCAGCCTTTCATGAAAAGATCACCGCTGGCCGTCCAGTTCCAGACAGCATCGCTCAATCAGATGGGCGGCCCCGTCGCTTTCCATAAAATTCAGCCGTAAAAAAAACTCTCGCCAGCTTTTTCGCTCACTTTCTGGCCAGCACCGTCAGCGCTTTGTTCTTTTCCGTGCTTCCCGAGCTTGAGCCGAAATAGTAGGAAACCACCTGCGTCGCCACCGTCGTCAACGCTCCGAGAATATAAATGACAATATCCTTCATGCCGGATCTGTTCGACATGATACCATTGCCATTACCCCCGGAAATGATAAACGCATACATAAGAAAAGTCAAAAGCAGAATGCCGATCGAGAGAACCGCATGGATATTTTTTTCAAGCCATGTTGCGTCATCCGATTCCTGAATTTTCAGATGATGCTGCCGGGCATCGGCTCTGTCGGCCCGATCGATCTCTTCGGCCTTAGCGCCGACTCCCGCCATATCGAGATCATATTGCATCTGCGCCTTTGCCAGTTCGAACTGACGCTCTTGTTTCTCTTCCGTCGTACCGGTGGAGACGCCGACGCTCTTGTCCACAGCCTCGACCAGCGAAGCTGAATTACCGTCTACCTGACTGGTGATGTAATTGGCCATGATTCACACTCCTTCGAGAGTTCGTTTTACCCAACCATAGAAAAATTTTTTGCTCTGCTGATTTTTTTCACAGATCGCGACATACCGGGCAATCTTGTTCAGGGCAAAGAGCGACAGAAAAGCTTTCGGCTCATCCGCATTGATTTTCTGAAGCGTCTCCGTGCCGATAACGCCGTCTGCGTTGACGCCGACAGTCATCTGCGCGAGCTTGGAGCTGGTGACCACGCCCGCGTTGACCGCAAAATCGAAAACCGACTCGGCGACATCCTGATTGACAATGTCATCGCCCCGCACCTTGTCCCAGAAATTGATCTCGTAAAAATTCTTCACGCGAACCTGCAAATCGGCGTTGTTATCGAGGTTGCGCGGAAAATCCTTCTGCTTTTTCATGGTATCGACAAAGACCCAGCCGTCCCACTTCGAATTCATCTTGCGGGCAATCCCCTTGTAGGTTTCACCACCCGGATCCTGCGGATCATTGACGTATCCACCTTCAGCCTTCATGGTCTGAATGAAAGCTGCTGAAAAATCTGCCATATTTTACTCCCTGATGGATTGTTGAGCTATTCGATATTATGCGCCAGCGCGACGCTGCGCCGGATAAAACCGGAACTACGCCGCAGCCAAGCCTTCAGCCAGAGGGGCAAGTGAAGGAAAATCCTGAAATACGGCAATAGAAGATTACGTAGAGCACGGAAGTGAAAACACTGATCTGTACAAACGAGGAAAAAAAATTCTGCATGGTCATCATGTTTCGATAAGCTGAAGTTGCCTGAACACGAATCGCCTGAATCAAACCTGAAGCGCTCGACCTCAGCCTTAGCACTCACAGGTTACGCTACTTTAATATACTCAATAATCCACGCATCCACAATGCAGATCGAACTGACAGGCATCGAAATGAGGGTTTCCTGATATTCATTCATGGCGCGTTTCCTCATGGCGGGCGATTTTTGTATTTTGAGCACTTTCAGCTTCACCTAACGGCTTGCCCTTCATGAAGAAATCACCGCTGGCCATTCTGTTTCTGACAGTCCTGCTCGACCTGATCGGCTTCGGCATCGTGCTGCCCCTCTTGCCGACCTACGCCAAGCTGCTCGGCGCGTCGCCATTTATGATCGGCCTCATCGCGGCGATCTACTCGTCGATGCAGTTCATCTTTTCGCCGATCTGGGGCAAGCTGAGCGACAAGGTCGGACGCCGCCCGGTGATGCTGTCGAGTATCTTCATCGCGGCTGGTTCGTACGTATTTTTCTCGCGGGCGACCACCATTCCGCTGCTGATTCTTGCCCGATCGCTCTCGGGCATCGGCTCGGCGAACATCGCGGCGGCGCAGGCAGCCATCACCGACGTGACCGACTCGAAGAGCCGCTCCGGCGCGATGGCGATGCTCGGCGCGGCGTTCGGCATCGGCTTCATCATCGGCCCGCTGATCGGCGGCGTACTGATGACCAACTTCGGCATTTCGATGGTCGGCCTCTTCGCGGCGGGCCTCAATTCCATCAACTTCCTGCTCGCGCTCTTCATGCTCGGCGAAACCAACGAACATGCGGAAGGTGTCGCCTCGCTTTTCAGGAAGCACCCGGAATCGGCTCATAATACCTCATCCAGCTCAAGCAAACTCAGCGCTTACGTTGACAAGATTCGCGAAGTGTTCAGCGATCCGCCGATCGCGCTGCTGATGATCATCAACCTTATCTATACGCTGGCCATCGTGAACATGCAGGTCTCGGCCATTCTTCTCTGGGGCGACATCTATCACGCGACCGAGCAGCAGGTGGGTTATCTTTTCGCTTACGTGGGCTTCATCACGGTGATCGTTCAGGGGATAATGCTGCCGAAAATGTCCAAGAAATTCGGAGAGCACAAGCTGATGGTGGTCGGCCATCTCGCCTCCTTCGTCGGCGTATTTTTCGTACCATTCGTGCCGGTGGACTCGCTCTTCACGGTCGGCCTCGGCATTCTGCTCTTCTTCGCCATCGGCACGAGCCTGGTGCATCCGCTCAACATTTCGATGATCTCGCTCTACAGTTACAAGCACAAACAGGGGCAGATCATGGGATTCGCGCAGGCGGTCAACGCGCTGGCCCGCATCCTCGGCCCCTTCAGCGGCAGCATTCTGTACGGCATCAACCATAGCTACCCGTATTACATGGCCGGAGCGCTGACCGTGGTCGGCACGATCATCTCGATGGCGCTGTTCAAGTACGAGATTGAGGCGTTCGAGCCGTCGCCGGAAACTGCTGAATAAACTGCCTGAATCGAAAAGGAGAATCTCATGCGCATTGGCGTTGCTGGCGTCGGCAAGCTCGGCGAATTTCATACGAACCTGTTGAAGCAGATCGCCGGTGAAAGCCCGGATGTGGAGTTTGCGGGCGTGTTCGACCTGAACCCGGA
>CAIUQW010000422.1 GCA_903901395.1 uncultured Chlorobiales bacterium
GAAAAACCCCTCTATGAGCTCGAAGAGAAGCTCAATGAAATGCGGGTCTACCTGAAAAGCGGAGAGATCGATTCAATGTCGGAGGGCCGCGCAGGCCTGCGCCGCGAGATAGAGGCGCTCGAAGCAAAGGTGGAATCACTGCGCAAAACGATTTACAAGAACCTGACCCGCTGGCAGAAGGTGCAGCTGGCCCGTCATCCGGAGCGTCCGTACACGCTCGATTACATCTACATGATGACAAAGGATTTCGTCGAGCTTTCGGGAGACCGGAATTTCGGCGACGACAAGGCGATCATCGGCGGTTTCGCCCGGCTTGAGGATGAAGATACCGGATTCTCGCAAAGTGTGATGGTCATCGGCCACCAGAAGGGGCGCGACACAAAATCGAACCTGTACCGCAATTTCGGCATGGCGCAACCAGAAGGATACCGCAAGGCGCTCCGTCTCATGAAAATGGCCGAGAAGTTCCGCAAGCCGGTCATCACGCTTATCGACACCCCCGGCGCTTTTCCCGGCATCGAGGCCGAAGAGCGCGGACAGGCTGAGGCGATTGCGCGAAACCTTTATGAAATGGCCGCCCTGAAAGTGCCGGTCATCTGCGTTATTATCGGCGAAGGGGCCAGTGGCGGTGCCATCGGCATCGGCGTCGGCGACAGGATTCTCATGGCTGAAAACGCCTGGTATTCAGTCATCTCGCCCGAAAGCTGCTCGTCGATTCTCTGGCGGAGCTGGAACTTCAAGGAGCAAGCCGCCGAAGCGCTCAAACTGACGGCGGACGATCTGCTTTCGCAGGGCATCATCGACCGGATCGTCACCGAACCACTCGGCGGCGCTCATCGAAATCCCGAAGCGATGGCCTCGACGCTCAAATCGGTTCTGATCGAGGAGTTACAAGACTTGCTGAAAAAAGATGCCACCTCGCTGGTTGACGAACGCATCGCCAAATTTTCAGGCATGGGCGTGTGGCAGGAGTAATGGATAGTTGATAGTTGATAATTGAAAGGCGTTTTATTCGGGAATTGGCGTTTCATTCGCAATTCCTCGCCTTTTGTCCATAATCGTCCACAATTGCGAGGCCTCGCGCCAATCGCCATAAGAAACAAAAAAGCCTTCCCGTTTGTCGAGAAGGCTTTTTTGTTAACTCGTTATAGTCAAGACACTTACTTGATGTTGTAGGCGCTATCTCCCTTGAGCAGCTCCTCAAGCGTGCCTTCACCGCTCTTTTGAGCCAGCTCGATCTGAGCCGTAAGGGCATCTTCGTATGCCATGCGATCCTCCACATAGAAAACGCCGAAGGGCCGGGGCAGGAAGTTCTCGACCGTGAGCGGATCGTCGAAAAAGCGGGCGAGGAGGTTCGCCTTGAAAATATCCCGCTCGTTGTGAATCCAGAGGTCATTTTCAGAAATGTCTCCTTTCGAGAGATCGACAACTACCGGCGTGGAGCCATCGAGACGGATTCCCTTCTGGCGGAACTTGCCGAAGACCAGCGGCATGTCCTGCTCGACATAGAGCGTTCGCTCGTCCTTGTTCTCCTGACCGGCAAACGCCTCGAAGGCGCTGTTATTGAAGATCGGGCAGTTCTGGTAGATTTCGACCAGCGAGGTACCCTTGTGCTGGGCCGCGCGGTGCAACACAGAGCGAAGGTATTTGCCATCACGATCCATGGCTCTGGCGAAGAAGGTTCCGCCTGATCCAAGGGTCAATGCCGCCGTATTGAACGGGTGGTCGATGACGCCGTTCGGAGAGGTCACGGTTCTCAGGCCAAGCTTCGTCGTTGGCGAGTACTGGCCTTTGGTGAGACCGTAAATCTCGTTGTTGAACAGCACCACGTTCAAGTCGAGGTTTCGGCGCAGTGTATGAATGAAGTGATTTCCGCCGATTGAAAGCGCATCGCCGTCGCCAGTCGCCACCCAGACACTGAGTTCGGGGCGGGCGGTCTTGAGGCCCGAGGCCATGGGCAAAGCGCGGCCGTGAATGCCATGCACGCCATAGGTCGCCATGTAGTAAGGAAGGCGCGACGAGCAGCCGATACCGGAAATGAAGACGATCTCTTCCGGAGGCATGCCGAGATCGGGCATGACATTCTTGAGCTGCTGGAGTACGGCGTGGTCACCGCATCCGGGGCACCATTTCGGTTCCTGGTCAGACGCGAAATCCTTCGCGGTGAGAGCAGGGCGTGCATCCTGTGTGATATCGATATCAGTCATTGGTCAAAGCTCCTTGATGATGTCTGTGATTTTTTCCAGAATTTCCATTTCGTTGAACGGCAGTCCCTTCACCTTGGTGAAGCTGACCGGCGCGAAGAGGTACTTGTCCCTGATCAGGTGGACCAGTTGCCCGTTGTTGTTTTCAGGAATCAGTACCTTCTTGAAGTTGGCCATGAGTTCACCGAGATTCTTCGGGAACGGATTCAGGTAGCGCAAATGAGCGTGAGAGACGCTGAGGCCCTGACCAAGCGCATTTTCAACGGCGGTTTTGATCGCTCCATACGAGGAACCCCAGCCGAGGACAAGCACTTCTCCCTTTTCCGGTCCGTTATCGATTTTCTGGAGCGGAATGCTTTCCGCGATTTTCTCGATCTTTTCAGCACGCAGCCTGGTCATCAGCTCATGGTTGTCGGGGTCGTGCGACACGTTGCCGGTCTCATGCTGCTTTTCCAGACCGCCGATACGGTGTTCGAGCCCTTTGGTGCCGGGAATTGCCCAGGGGCGGACATGACGCTCGTCGCGCTTGTAGGGAAGGAACGGTGGCTCGTCGGCCTGGCGTTCCGGCATGATTCCGGTTTTGATCTCTGGCAGATTCTCTCCGGTTTCCACTTTCCACGGCTCGGAACTGAGCGCCAGGTAACCGTCCGTGAGGCACATGACCGGCGTCATATGCTCGACGGCAATACGAGCGGCTTCATAGGTCGCATAGAAACAATCCACCGGCGAACTTGCAGAAACGATGGGCATCGGCGCATCACCGTGACGGCCGTACATGGCCATCATCAGGTCTGACTGTTCCGGCTTGGTCGGCAAACCGGTCGAGGGGCCGCCGCGCTGCACGTTGATTACCACGAGCGGCAGTTCGAGAATGACGGCAAGTCCGAGCGCCTCGGTCTTGAGCGCAAGACCAGGACCGGAGGTGTTGGTCGCGGCAAGCGCGCCGCCATAAGCCGCACCGATCGAAGTGATGACACCGGCAATCTCGTCTTCAGCCTGGAATGTCTTGACGCCGAATTTCTTGAACTTGGCGAGCGTCTGAAGGATTTCCGTTGCCGGAGTGATCGGATAAGAGCCGAGGAACAGTTTGAGCCCTGCTTTCATGGCGGCAGCGGTCAGGCCGATAGCGCAGGCTTCGTTACCAGTGACGCGGCGATAGGTGCCGTGCTGTTTGGCCGGCGAGATGTCGAAACGGCCAAGATTGGCGAACATTTCAGTCTCGTCACCAAAAAAGTATCCTGCTTTGATCGCCTTGATGTTGGCTTCGGCAATGGTCGAATTCTTGCCGAACTTGGTGTTCAGCATCTCGGTTGTTACGTCGATAGGCAAGCTGTAAAGCCAGTAGAGCACACCAAGAACAAACATGTTCTTGCATCGGTCGATCTCTTTGGTGCTCAGGCCGCTCTCCCTCAGCGCCTCCCTGGTAAGCTGAAGGACTGGTATCTGAAAAACGATATAGTTGCTCAGCGTTTCATCTTCGAGAGGATTTGCGCCCTCCGGATAGCCGGAAAGTTTCAGGTTCTTTTCGTCGAAGCCCTCCACGCAGGCAATGATGATGCCGCCACGATGAAGATCCTTGAGGTTGGCCTTCAGCGCAGCAGCGTTCATGGCCACCATGACGTCAAATCTCGCGCCTGGGGTATACACCGGCTTGCTGCCGAACTGGAGCTGAAAGCCCGAAACACCGGATATGGTGCCGGCAGGAGCGCGAATCTCCGAGGGGAAATTTGGAAAAGTATTGAGATCCGCGCCGTATACCGCAACCGTATTGGCAAACTGGGTACCGGTCAACTGCATTCCGTCGCCGGAATCTCCTGCAAACAAGACGGAAACACTGGATTTTTGCGTGACCGTATGCTTGCTGGTCGAACTGATAGGTTCACTCATGACGAAAAATATTGTTTGCTTGACGAAAAAGTGAAAGCGGCGATAAACTCCCATGCCAATGAAAGTCACTTCATAGACAGTGTGTTGAGGCAAATGGAGAAAGTCTATCGTACCGGAGGGTATGAGAAGACAACAGAAAAACCTCTGCAATCTTCTGCATTCTAATCAATATAACCGGAACCACAGGCAGATGCAAGAGTTCCCGATGGTCAGGCTATGATTTTTTTTCTACAACCATGTTGTGTTCCTTCAGCCAGGCCTGCCACTCCTCTTCCTCTTTGACCGGGCACTGATTGCTCAGGTCGCAGATGTCGCAACGCATCAGCCCGTAAATCTGATCCATCCAGCAGCCATTGGTGCTTTTCTGCACTTCATTGACGTAATTTGGATTGGCCATCGTTTTCCTCACCCCAATATCCATCAGGTCGAGGATATCTTTTCTCTTTTTCTCGTTTTCGATTCCCCAGCTCATAATGCTTTTTATGCTTAAGGGTTGAAAGGCGAAAGATGTTTAACTCTGGGACGTTTGGGACGAGTGAGACTTTTGGGACTTTTAAGAAAAGACTCACGATGTTACTCATTCGACCCGGCCTGCCTGCTTCTTGCTTTTGATAATATAGCGCCTTTTCTTTGAACGCAAGCGCCGTGGCGCAGATTAGGCGGCTTTCAGGCTAAAAATGCTGTGTGCGAAATCCGTTGGTAACGGGAGTTGAAAAACGTAAATTTCGGGCCAAAAATCGCTGCGGCTGGCTCTTTTCCGCCCGTCGCAGCTCAACCCACAAAGGGTGTCGCCGGATTGCCGTTCATGTACTTTCCCGATGCCCGCAAGCTACTGATACCTATGAATTCACGAGAGATACGGCAGTCATTCCTCGATTTTTTTGCCGAAAAAAAGCATCGCATCGTCCGTTCGGCTCCGGTAATTCCCGCCGAGGATCCCACGCTTCTGTTCACCAACGCGGGCATGAACCAGTTCAAGGATGTGTTCCTCGGCAAGGGCGCGAGGGAGTATGTTCGCGCGGCGGATACACAGAAGTGCATCCGCGCCTCGGGCAAGCACAACGATCTCGAAGATGTCGGGCGCGACACCTATCACCACACCTTTTTCGAGATGCTCGGCAACTGGTCGTTCGGCGACTATTATAAAAAAGAGGCGATTGGCTGGGCGTGGGAGCTGATGACCGGGGTCTGGAAGCTTCCTAAAGAGCGTCTCTATGCGACGGTCTATCAGGATGACGACGAGAGCCTCGAACTCTGGAAAAAGGAGACCGACATCGATCCGACGCACATCCTGAAGTTCGGCAACAAGGACAACTTCTGGGAGATGGGCGAATCCGGCCCGTGCGGTCCCTGCTCGGAGATTCATATCGACCTCACCCCCGACGGTTCGGGCGGCCCGCTCGTCAACGTTGGCGACCACCGGGTGATCGAGCTGTGGAACCTTGTCTTCATCCAGTACAACCGCCAGGCCGACGGCAGCCTCGAACCGCTGCCGCAGAAGCACGTCGATACCGGCATGGGCTTCGAGCGCGTGGCCGCCGTGTTGCAGGGCAAATCGTCGAACTACGACAGTGACGTCTTCGCGCCGCTTTTCGAGCGCATCACCGCGTTGACCGGCGTCGCTTACACCGCCTCGCTCGACAGACCGACCGACATCGCCATGCGCGTCATCGCCGACCACTGCCGCACGCTCACCTTCGCGCTCTCCGACGGCGCGATGCCGGGCAACGAGGGGCGCGGCTACGTGCTGCGCCGCATTCTGCGCCGCGCGGTGCGCTACGCGGGCACCCTCGGTTGCCACGAGCCAATCATGTTCAAAATGGTCGAAGTGCTGGCGGGCACGATGGGCGACGTCTTCCCCGAGTTACTGAAGCAGCAGGCGACGGTTGAAAAGATCATCCGCGCCGAAGAGGAGAGCTTCCTCGTCACCCTTGGGCGCGGCACCGAAATTTTCAACGAGGTGGTCGCTGGCATGAAAACCGCCGGAAGCACCACCATCTCCGGCGCGGACGCCTTCAAGCTCTACGACACCTTCGGCTTCCCGCTCGACCTGACCCGCCTGATGGCCGCCGAAGTTGGCCTCGGCATCGACGAGGAGGGTTTCGAGCACTGCATGACGGAGCAGAAAACCCGCGCCCGCATTGATCGCAAGGACAAGATGCAGGTGCAGGACGACGGCGGCGAGTGGCTGCGGTTCGCGGATGAGCAGCCGACCCTGTTCGTCGGCTACGAGACGCTTGAAACGGAAGCCACGCTCGCGGCGGCCAGAGTCAGCGGCGACAAGCTCCTCGTCGTGCTCGACAAAACGCCCTTCTACGCCGAAAGCGGCGGACAGGTGGGCGATCACGGCACGCTTGAAACCGCCGGATTCCGGCTCGATGTCACCGACACGCGCAAGGATGGCGAGCAGATCATCCACGTCGTCACCTCGGCGCGCGACAAGGTGCGCGACTGCACCATTACGCCAGCCGATGTAAGTTTCGATGGCGTGGCTTCCGTTGAAGCTGCCGTTGACCGCGACCGCCGCGTCGCCACCGAGCGCAACCATACGGCGACGCACCTGCTCCACGCCGCCCTGCGCAGGGTGCTCGGCGAGCATGTGCAGCAGAAAGGTTCGCTGGTTACGCCGGAGCGGCTTCGCTTCGACTTCAGCCACTTCTCGAAGGTGAGCGCCGAGGAGATCGAGCAGGTCGAGCACGAGGTCAACGCGGAGATTCGCAAGGCGGCAGGCGTCACCAAGCACTCGGACGTGCCCTACGAAGAGGCGCTTGCCCTCGGCGCGCTCGCCTTCTTCGGTGACAAATACGCCGACCGCGTGCGCGTGGTCGATGTGCCGGGCATCTCCATCGAGCTGTGCGGTGGCACCCATGTGGGCAACATCGGCCAGATCGGCATGGTCAAAATCGTCAGCGAATCGTCGGTCGCCGCCGGCATCCGCCGCATCGAGGCGGTCACGGGCGCGTCAGCCGAAGCGCTGCTCTGGCAGGAGTACCGCAATCTTCAGGAGATCAGGCATCTCTTGAAGCTCAAGGCGGACGAAGAGGCTGGGCCGAAAATTCGTGAGCTGATCGAAGAGAAAAAGTCGCTCGACAAGCAGCTTCAGGAGAGCCGTCTCGCCGGACTGCTCGACCGCCTGGCCGCGTCGCTGGCTGGTGGCGAGGAGATCGCCGGATGCCGCGTCATGACCGAGCGAGTGGACGATGTCGGCGCGGACGAGCTTCGCCAGGCAGCCATCGCGCTTCGCGAGCGCATCTCGTGCGCGGTCGGCCTGCTGTGCGGCGTGGCGGACGGCAAGGTTTCGCTGGTCGCTTTTGCGTCGGACGAGGCGGTCAAATCGCTGAAACTCGATGCGGGCAAGCTGGTGCGCGAAGCCGCCGCGTGCGTCAAGGGCGGCGGCGGCGGCAAGCCGGAACTGGCGACCGCCGGCGGCAAGGTGCCTGCCGGAATCGACAAGGCCATCGAGGCTTTCGTCGCGTCGGTCAAATCCGCATTACAGAGCTAAATGGTTTATTGATAAGGTTATATGTTGATTTTTGACTGTTTTTTCGGACGATGTGAAAAGCCCTCGTGCGATGGTTGCGGGTTGGTGCCC
>CAIUQW010000423.1 GCA_903901395.1 uncultured Chlorobiales bacterium
CGGGATAGCCCTTTTCAGCAATCGACCTGAACAGCCTGGCTGACTCGATGTAATCCTGCCGCACCCCACTGCCATCACGATACATCATGGCAAGCCGGTACTGCGCCGAAATATCGCCCTTGTCGGCAGCCATCCTGAACCATTTCGCCGCTTCGGGATAATCCTGCGTAACGCCATCTCCCTTGGAATACATCAGACCGAGATTGTATTGCGCCGTGGAATTGCCATCCTCGGCACTCCGGCGCCAATCCGCCACCTGCTTCGACGACGGAGGCTCTGCCGACGCATCGATTGACGTAAATACTGCAAATGCTGTAAACAGAGTGATAAAAGCTCGCTTCATAATGTTGAGGTAACTTGGGATTGCTGTTGGTCGTCGAGAACGCTATCACCCTGCCATAAAAGGTCAGATGACGCATTCAATCTCATTGAAAACAAAAGGCGGAAGCTGGCTGAAGGGATCAGCCTCAATAGTATGGCATCAGGAAGCCGTAAAAAACCGCGCCCGAGCGAGTTTCAGATTATTACGTCACACCTGCTGTAAGCAAGCACCGGTGATCCCCAATCGGCATCATATTCCGCGTCGAGAATCACCGGCGGCATGGTCACAGGGAGGAGCGGATCACACCCCCTCCTGCTCACCGGCGGGTTCGAGATCGCTTGTCGCGACCATGCCGATCTTGTTGTCGAGATTCAGGAAAAGATAGAGCGGTTTTTCCTGTCGCAGGATCGTTATCACGTCATTGAACCGGCTCAGCGGATAGTGAATCGACGGCTCCGGATAGCTCGCGTTGGCCGGTATATCCGCGCCATCCTTGAAGAAAACAATGCGCCCGACGTACTTGCCCGCTTTGTAAACGTAGATGAGCGCCTCGTACGGATGGCCGCTGTAATACCAGAGCTTGTAGGAGTCGAAATCAGCCTGAATCGTTGCCATGGAACACCTCCTTCGAGTAGTTGTTAAAACCTGAAACCGAAGAACAAGGGCTTGTTCAAGCCGCCTATACACAGTATCATGCAATGTAACAATCGTAAATAACATTTAAATCAGGCAAGGTGAAAATCTGAAATGCGATTACTTTTCATTTCAGCAATATTTTGAATACCATTACTGAAAGCACTTCGCCGGGATCGTCCCGGCTCCACCCTCCGGCGCTCTGGCTCCGGGCAATCAAGCATAACGCGATGACCACAATCGAAGAAACGCTCGCCTGGAGCGAGACTCCCCTGCCCGAAGCATTGAAAAACCTCAAGCCGGTGGAGCTGGAGGCGCTTGCCTGTTACGTCAAAACAGTGGTGGATAAAAAAACCGACGGTTTCGACGAACTGTACCACGCCATTGGATCGATCGTCCGCTTCATTCCGCACTTCATCGTCATTCCGCTCATGGTCGAGCATATCCGCCCGCAGATTTCCGCCGGCGTGTGCCGGACGATGGGGGTCGATCAGGCAGTGAATTACGCCAACGACCTCCCGCTCGAATACTTCAGCGAAGTCTCGCGCCATCTGGACAACGACCTCATGGCACGCATCCTCGAAAAGATGAAACGGCACCAGGCAGAGAAGGTGATTCTCTTCGAACTGCTGCACCATCGCCCGCACATGCTGGGCATCGCGGAGCATCTCGACCGCAAGATGCTTGAATTCGTCGTCAAAAATCTCGACCTGAACGGTCTGCCGGAGAACGATCCCATCATCGCGACGCACAAGGTACTGATAGAAAGAATACGCGATTTGCACTGAGAACAATGGCAAAAAATGGCCTCAGCGACCAATAACGTTGCTGTCTGAAACTATCCGTACAGTTTTTTTATTGATTGGTGAAAGGAAGTAC
>CAIUQW010000424.1 GCA_903901395.1 uncultured Chlorobiales bacterium
AAACTATCCACGGCGTCGGATACATCTTTTTCGGTTCCATCGTCATCTTCTGAATTTTCGTTCGACTCATTGCTCTCCCTTGCGCACGCTGGAGGTGAGCGTTGCCAGGGTGGAGCGGGGCGTGACGATTCTCCGAACCACCAATATCATTCGCTCAAGACCTCCTTGATTGCCTCGGCAAGCTTGTTGAGTTTTACCGGTTTTTTCAGCAGTTTGCGCAGCCCGTAGCGGCCGAGCGACTCATAGTTGTCGATCGTTTTGCCAAATCCGGTCATCAGAATCATTTTGAGCTTCGGATTAAGTGCTTGCAGATTTCGCGCCAGTTCGATTCCAGTCATCTCCGGCATGGTGAGGTCAGTGATAACCAGGTCGAAGGCATCTGGATCCTTGCGGAACTCGGCAAGTGCCTCGACAGGCGAATTCAGGGCAATGATATTGAATCCGAGATGGGCCATCATGACGCGCATGACCTCGATTGCAGCCAGTTCGTCATCGACAAACAGTATCCGGGTCTCTTTGTGATTTTCAACGGGCGCGAGGTCGGCTTTCCGGCTCATCGCTTCCGCCTCGATCACGGGCAGAAAAATCCGGAACGTACAGCCCTCGCCGGGAGTGCTCTCGACCGTTATCTTGCCGCCGAGGTTGGTTACAATACCGTGAACGACGGACAACCCGAGCCCGGTTCCCTTGTTGACCTGTTTGGTTGTGAAAAATGGCTCGAACACTCTCTCCAGAGTGGCCTCATCCATGCCGTGACCGGTGTCGGTGACGCGGAGCTGAACGTAGCGCTTAGGCTCCAGCTTTGGAAGTTTGGCATGAAACTCGCTTTCCGGCTCCACTTCACCAAGCTCGATGGTGATCTCGCCGCCAGATTCCATCATGGCCTGGTAGGCGTTGGTACAGAGGTTCATGATGACCTGATGGAGCTGCGACGGATCGGCCAGCACATTGCCGCACTTCTCAAAACGGGTCTCGATGGAGATGGTTGAGGGAATCGTGGGACGCAACAGTTTCATTGCCTCTTCGACGATGGACTGCACGTTGACAATGACCGGTTCAGACTCTTCCGACCGGCTGAAGGTCAGAATCTGCGCGACCAGGTTCTGCGCCCGTTCTGCTGCCTGCATAATCTGCCGGAAAAAGTCGTGCGGCTTGCTTTCTTCAAGCGTCCGAATGATGCCCATTTCCGCGTAGCCAAGGATCGGGGTGAGGATATTGTTGAAATCGTGAGCGATACCGCCAGCAAGAGTGCCGATGGTTTCAAGCCGCTGGGTTTTTTGCAGGTTTGCCTGGAGCTGCTGATTTTCCTCCTGTGCTTTCACTCTGTCGGTCACGTCGAACAGGATGCCATCGATGCCCTCGAAAAAACCGTCATCGGAGAATACCGAAGTGCTGCGGTTTTCGATCCACTTGATCTCATTGCCATGAAGCGGTATCCTGAAAATGATCGACGTTGAGCTCTGTTTGATTTGAAGTTTTTTTAAGGAATCGACAATAAGCTGGCGGTCTTCGGGATGAACCAATGAGATGGCGTTGTCGAGTGACTTTATAGTGTTGGTATGAATCAGAACCTTCGACCAGGCTTGCGTTCCTTCCGACAGCAACCGGATACGTTTGTCATTTGACATATGATAGACCAGGCCGGGAATATTGCTGATGATCGACCGGAACTCTTCGCTTACCCGCTTCTGCAGGGCGACTTCACGCAGGGCGGTCTCGGCCTGTTTCATCTCGGTGAGATCGACTACCGTGGTGCGCATGCCGATAAATTTGCCCTCTTTTCGAATGGGGGCATTATAGAGCAAGAGCGGCAAGCGGCGACCATCCTTCATCACAATGGTATATTCATTGCCTTTGGGTAGATAGCCCGGATCGAAGATTTTCTGCTGGTTGGCTACGGCCAGTTCGAGATTCTCCGGCCAGCAGAAGCTGAAGGCAGATATACCGCGCTGTACATCTTCGGGAGAGACATCGAAAAACTCCATTCCCGAATGGTTGATATAATTGACATGTCCACGCAGGTCGGTCTCGAAAAGCGGTACCGGGAGGTTCTCGGTCAGTGCGCGGAACTTCTGCTCTTTTTCGACCAGCTCGGCCTGGCTTTTAAGGCGTTCGGAAATATTACGGGAGATTCCGAAAAGCACCGGTTTCCCATCCCATGTGCCGCGCGTGATCTTCGTTTCAACCGGAATATTCTCGCCTGATTTCATGACGAGTGGAATATCACAGATGGTTTCACGGCCAGCAAGCATCTCCTCGACTTTTTGTCGCGCCTGTTCACGACGTTCCCGAGGATGGATATCGCGCACGTTCATCGTCTGCAACTCGTCGAGCGAATAGCCGAGGGCGTTGAGCGTCGCGGCGTTGGCATGCACAATGGCGCCGTTTTCGGCGAGAATGAAGAGCATGTCGTTGATGGAGGCGAACAGGGTTTCGAGGTTGTGGTTGACCGCGCTGACCTGTTCTTCGTGCCTCGCCTGCATGATGGCTGCGCCAACATGAGACGCCACGGTTTCGAGCGCTTTGCGCGCATACTCCGGCACCCGGTCGAGGGTATGCGAGCCTATGTTGAAGGTAGCGATGTTGCGGTTTTTACTGAGCACCGGAAGCACCGCGTAACACTTCAGCCCCTCTTGCATCAGGCTGTTTTGTAACCAGTTGCTGAAGGCGGGGTTTTCATCACTATACACGACTTTTCCTGTGGTCGTCAATTGGTATTCCGGGGTGTCGTTTGTGAACCGGCTCATCTCGCTGCCGAGTGCATCCGGAATTCCCTCCAAGTGGGTAAGTTTCAGGCTGTTGTCACTCTCGTCGAGCAGATAGACGGCACCGCTGTCCATTTCCGAAATCTTCATCGCGGTCTTGAGGCAGTGTCGTATGGTCTCCTCGAACGATTCCGATGCGCTCAGTTTGAGCGCAAGATCGAGTTCGATCTGAATGAGCCTCTCGACCCGCTGGCGTTGCAATGCGTTGGCGATGATGCCTCCGGCCAGCATCAGGATCGATTCGGAGCGGATCGGCCACTCCTCGCGCTCGCTCTTGACGGCGTCGAAACCGATGTAGCCGAATGGAACATTGCCCGAGACGAGTGGAATGAGAATCAGGGACTGAATATCCTGCTGCTGGAGAATCTCGCGTTCCGTGGCGGCTTCATCCGGCAGCTCTGAAACTTTCGGAATGATGACCACCTCGCCCGAGATGATTTTTTTCATCGACCACTCGAACTCGGCGGTCGGCAGTCCCTTCAGTATGTCAATTTGCGGTTCGATCTCCTCGGCGCACCACTCATGGGTGTTGTCCATGAGCCTGAGATTGTCGTAAAACTGGAAAATATAGCTCCGGTCAGCCTGTACGAACTCGCCGATTGCTTGCAATGCCTTGTCGATCATGGCGTCGATCTCTTCCGCTGAAACGCTGATGAACTCGTTGGCGAGGGTTGAAACCAGATGCTCGAACCGCCGGTTGTAGGCGATATCCATTTCGGAGTGCTTGCGGATCGTGTTGTCGATTATATAGCTTTCATATAACGAGAACTGTCCGTCAGCGTCCCGAATGACGCTGGTGAACTCGTAGAGCCAGACGATCGTCCCGCTTCTCGAAATGATCCGGTACTCTTGCTCGAATGAGGTGCGTTTGGGATCGGATGCATGTCGAGTTATTTCATTCATGACCCGATCGTAATCGTCGGGATGGATGATGTCGGTATAGTGAATAATCTTCGAAGTGAAGTCGGAGGGAGAGTATCCGGTCAGGTGGGTGACGTTGGGGGATACATAGTCGAGAGGGTGGCCCTCGGAGTTTCGCCAGCGGAACACCGTGACCGGGCCTTC
The DNA here is from genome assembly GCA_903901395.1 of uncultured Chlorobiales bacterium. Classification (GTDB taxonomy): domain Bacteria; phylum Bacteroidota; class Chlorobiia; order Chlorobiales; family Chlorobiaceae; genus Chlorobaculum. The sequence continues at coordinate 3,831 of CAIUQW010000424.1, forward strand.
CAGAAAGAGGTTCATCTCACTTTGGAGCTTCTCCTCCGCCTGTTTGCGATCCGTGATCTCCTGATGCGAACCGGTCATTCGGAGAGCGAGACCGTTGTCGTCACGCTCGAACACCTTGCCGCGGTCGAGAATCCAGACCCAGTGACCAGCCTTGTGCCGCATGCGCACTTCCGCTTCGTAAAAATCGGTTTCACCGCGCAAATTACTCTCAAGCAGCACCGATGCCTTACGCAGATCTTCGGCATGGCAAAAGCTTTCCCATGTATCGATGGTAACCTGGCCGAGTTCTTCCAGCGTGTAGCCGATCATTGCAGCCCAGGCACTGTTGATGGTCACCACGCCGGTCTGAATATTCCAGTCCCAGTACCCGGCCTTCGTGCCTTCGATAACCAGTTTGAGACGATTCATTTCTTGTTTCAGTTCTGCAATCTGATCCTTGAGAAGACGGTTTTCTGATTCATCATGGCTGTTTGCGGTAATAATAGCGTTTTGGTCGTTCATTGCCGGTAACATTAAAGTATAGATGTGGGCGATAGCTTGTACGAAAACAGAACCTTTGTTGGTGATGTAAAGTTTTAATTATCGCAAATGTAGCAAATGTGTGTGTATTATATCATGTTCCTTGTATTATTTATAAAAAAATGAATAGAGCAGCTCCGCTTGATATTTACCAAGTACTATAAGTCTTATCACTTTATTAACGATTTGGAGCATGTGGATGAACCAATATGCGCAAGTGTGTTGATCGAGCCTGACGAGAAGGAGGAGTGTTGGTCACGGATTTTCTGCCGATGCCTGGATCGAGTACCGGCGCATGGTATTATCGCCAATGTGCCGGTGACAGGAGATGATCAGCAATAACAGACAATACAGCCAAGATGATGGGGGGCGCGTTAGAGTGAAACAGCTTTATCTTCTTGCCTGTGAGAATTCAACAATTGTTCCGGTTTACCTGAAGTATGAAAGGCTGCCTCGGGTCTTTTCCTGAAGCAGCCTCTTGCTCTGTCAATGCGTTTTACCTCCTGCCGTCCGGCCTGCCATCTGGTCTTCCGTCGCGCCTGTTCTCGTCATCAGACCGCTGATCGGGCCTTCCGTCCGGTCTCTGATCCGGTCGTGCATCGGGCCTTCCCTGCGGCTGTGCCTGAGGCTGAGGCCGCTGATCCGGCCGTCCCTGAGGTTGCGGCTGAGGTTCGGGACGCTGATCTGGTCTGCCCTGCGGTTGCGGCTGAGGCTGAGGGCGCTGATCCGGTCGTCCCTGAGGTTGCGGCTGAGGCTCGGGCCGCTGGTCAGGCCGTCCCTGCGGCTGCATCAATGGTCTGAAATCGGGCCTTCCATCTGGTCTCTG
>CAIUQW010000425.1 GCA_903901395.1 uncultured Chlorobiales bacterium
CACGACCTCTCGGTGGTCGAGTACATCTCGGATCGCGTCGCGGTGATGTACCTCGGCAAGATCGTTGAAATCGCCGACGCCGGAACACTCTATGCCAGCCCGAAGCACCCGTACACCCAGGCGCTGCTCTCGGCGATTCCGATGCCCGAACTCGGCCACAAGCGCGAGCGCATCGTGCTGAAAGGCGACCTGCCGGGGCCGCTCTCGATTCCTCCTGGATGCAGTTTCCATCCGCGCTGCCCCTTCGCCAAGGAGGAGTGCCGGAAACGCGAGCCGGAGCTGCTGCCGCTGAAAGATGACCCGTCGCGCAAGGTGAGCTGCATACTTTATCAGTGATTCATTTCAATCGATATGGCTGATACGAACAAGAAAAAAGGCGGATGTTTCCGCACCGGATGTCTGACGATTGTCGTTGGCTTTTTGCTGCTTGCCGGTTTGGGATGGCTCGCGCATCAGTGGGGCAGCCATCTTCCGAAACGCTTCGTGCTCCGCGTGCCCGTGAGCGGGCAGATCGATGAACGCGCGCAAGACAATTCAACATTTCCCTTTGGCGGAGGCAACCAGCCGCTCTCGCTCGAAGAGTTGCTGACAATCCTCGACCGCGCACGCACCGACCAGCGCGTCGATTCGGTACTGCTCCAGATCGACGGCCTGAACGCTCCCTCCGCGAAGATACAGGAGTTGAGCACTTCGATTGCCGCGCTCCGGAAATCGGGCAAAAAGGTCACGGCCTTCCTGATTACGCCCGAAGACAAGGATTACCAGCTCGCCGCCGCCTGCGACGCGATCATTGCGCAGAAAGGGTCGTGGATGACGCTCGACGGCCTCAAGGCGGAGCTTTTCTTTCTTGCTGACCCGCTTAAAAAGCTTGGCGTGACCTTCCAGGCCGCGCAGTGGAAGAAGTACAAAAGCGCCGTAGAGTCCTTCACGCGAAACGCACCAAGCCCGGAGAACCTCGAAGAGAGCAACGCTTTGCTTGACGACGCCTGGGCGGACTATCTCGACGCCGTGTCGCGCCAGCGCCGTATCGGCAAGGATGCTTTCCGGCAGGTGATCGATTCGCTCGCTGTGCTGACGCCTGAAAAAGCGCTCGGGTTGCGCCTCATCGACCGCGTGGCCACCGACCGCGAGCTTGAAAAGGAGTACGCGCAACGGCTCGACATGCCTGCCGACGAGCTCTTCGTGGGGGGCAAGGCGTATCTCGGCGCTACCGGCGGCATGAAGCCGCAAGGCATTGGCGACCGGATCGCTGTGATCAATATCACCGGCATGATCGTGAGCGACGGCGCGGCGGCTATGGGCGATGGTGAAAGAACCGATGTCTCCACAGTGAAGCAGTCGCTTGAGACCGCGCTCGACGATTCTAAAGTCAAGGCGATCGTGCTGCGCATCGACAGCCCCGGCGGCGACGCGCTTGCCGCCTCCACGATGCTCGAACTGCTCGATGAGGCGAAAGCTAAAAAGCCCATCGTGGCCTCGATGTCCGGCGTGGCGGCTTCGGGCGGCTATATGGTGGCGCTCGCGGGCGACAAAATTTTCGCCGAACCGATGACCGTGACCGGCTCGATTGGCGTCTTCTCGCTCAAGCCCGATGTGAGCGGTCTGCTTGAAAAGACCGGCATCCGCCGCGAAGTGCTGACCCGCGGACGCTTCGCCGATGCCGAGACTCCATTCAAAGCGTTCGACGACGCCTCGTTCCGCAAGTTCATGGAGATGACCGGCGTGGTCTATGACGATTTCATCGCCAAAGTGGCCAAAGGGCGAAAGATGACGCCCGCCGCGGTCGATGCCGTCGCCGGAGGCCGCGTCTGGAGCGGCAAACGAGCGCTCGAAGTTGGCCTCGTCGACCGGATTGGCGGACTCAACGATGCCGTGCAGGAGGCCCAAAAACTCGCAAAGATGGACGCCAAAGCCAGGCCAGAGCTGCTCTACCTCCCCGTCCGCAAAACCTGGCTCGAATACCTGCTCGCAGGCGACACATCAACAATTACCTCGGCGTTGACCGCCGGAGCGCTCAAGCAATCCCTCGGCGAGCTGGATCCGCTCACCCGCCTCCCCGGCGCGAACATAGCCCGCTTTCTTTTGCGAGCTGAAGAGCCGCAGGTGCTGGCGCTCGACCCGGTAATGGTGGAGATAAAATGACAGTTGATAGTTGATAATGGATAGTTGAAAATGCAGGGGCGGGATTCGAGAGCGGGGCTTTGGCGTCACTGCGTGTTGTCAAGATTATCGATGAAAGAGTCGAGAAGGTAAAGCCGATCGGAAGGATTAAGTGCGGTATTAAGATAATTGCGCATGTTTGCTGTTTCGGCAGTGACCCGGAGGCTTTCCCAAACCGTTTTGAGCCAAGCCTCTTTTGGATCAAAACGGGCAGGCAGTGCGTATGGCGGAGTCCCGTTCGCGGTTGAAACAGCAACAAACTGGATCATTTTCTCGCGCAGTGCATCGAACTTCTCGTCGATATGCGCAACATGGTTGCGGACAGCCGATTCAACGCGACTCAGAACAAGGGCTGCCATGGCAGCTTGGGTTTTTCTGTTAGAATGCCTGTTGGGGTTGATTTCATGATTGATATATCCATCAGAAGCCGCAAGTAATTTTCCGCGTTCAGCCGCCACAAACGATGCAAGCGGACTTTTTATCTGCAACAGGGATTCCTCTGATGCTTTCAGCCAAGCCACTGTTGTTTCGATGAATTGTGAATCCCGCCGCTGATACATGTTAATCAGCTCGCTTATTTGCGAAAGGCTGTCCATCATCCGCTCTCTGGTAAATGCTAACATGACGCAGAAGAGTTTATTCCGGTAGCAGTTTTTTTGTCGTGCTGCCATCTTTTTCATCAATGGCACTCCACTCAAGGCCCTCTTCTTTCATTGTGATCTTCAGCTTGACAACATTTTCAAGAGCGGCTTTCTCCTTTATATCAGCAGTGATGATCGATGCATGGATTTTTGATGGCACACCGGAATCTTTGAAAGCAACCTCACGGGTTTTTTCCTCGACAAGAGCTGCGATTTTTCTGACTTCCGTATCCGATACTTTCGATTGCTTTATAGCCTTTGCAAATATCTCGTTGACAACCTGAACAACCTGTTCACGTTGTACATATTGAGTAGCCGAATCTGTAGCTGGCGTAATTCTTTTCAGTTTCTGTGTCAGAGCAGTTTTTAAGGTAGTCTGCGCAGACCGGCTCAATGGCGCGCCTCGCGAAGTCAGTTCCTGGGACAACTTGTCGAACACAGCTGTTGTAATAGCTGAAGGAGTCTGGAGGGCAGGAGGCTTGGCTTCGGAATAGGTTTCAATCAGCATCGGTAATTCAACGACCATCTCGGGCACCCTGACTCTTGGAACCGACATACCTGAAAGAAGCGGATTGCTTCTGTAATATTCCGCGATCTCTGTCGTTTCCTGATCGGTTATTCTGCGTGCATGCGCGAGACTGGCGAGTAGAGAACCTACCAATTCCCCAATATCTGCCATAATCTGGATTGTTTGGTTGAACAGTGAACATCCCGTCCTTTTTGTTCGCTACAATGAACAGGAGGACGGGATACTCATAATGTTCAATGGTTTAAGTGGTTGCAGTGGTTGCAGGCACTTCCTTGATGCAGTTTTCAAGAATGCCCAGGAGCCGCTCCGTGCCTGCCGGAAGCTCATCCTGCACGGCGCGTACATGGACCGCCATCGAGTAGGTGCGCTCCACTTTTTCGCTCGACGTGGTGCTCTTTTTGTAGGAAAAATTGACTTTCAGGGAGGCGGAACCCCATCCCCATCCAGCTTTGGCCTGCAACTCCGTATTCAAACCCATTTCAGATGTTGCGGTACTTTCCTGTACTGCTGTAATTTTTGCGTTGAAATCGATGGTTGTTTCCTCCACACGAATAAACGGTATGGGGAGCATCGTCAGGAATGGTACGGTGAGAGTGAAATCTTTTGGCTCAACCGTTACGGTGCCATCTGCAGCTTTCGTTTCAACAGGTTTCGAATACTTGAACGTGACCATCGTAGGTCCCGTGATATTACCCGAATCATCCGTGTCGAATCCTACAGCCTTGATGAAATCAACCGATGTCACCGCAGACTGAGCCTGAGCCTTGATGACGGCATTAAGTGGACCGCCGATCATTGATTCGAAATTCAGACTCGCAAGTTCATCTCCGATAGCCATGTTTCCCTCCTTTATTTAGGGATTGATTAATAGATCATTTTTCGAACCATTAAAACGGTAAATCAATCTTAAAAATGCATTCCATCAATTCACTGGTGCCAAGCCCTCCTGCAATGTAACTTTTTTTACTGATCGACCATACTCAAACACTCCAGAACTCGCGGTCGAGGCTGCGGTACTTGATGCCTTGCGCCAGATGTTCCATTTCGATATGCTCCACGGTATCGAGGTCGGCGATAGTGCGTCTCAGCTTGAGAATACGGTCATGCGCTCTCGGAGAGGTTCAGGTGGTTCATGGCGTCTATCAGCTTTTCGGCGTACTCCTTTAGCTTGCAGAACTTGCGCGTTGGTGAAGACGTGCACAATGAAACTCACCGGTAAGGATGATGATTGACGTTTCCATCATCCTTACCGATTGATGCAGAAGTGTCACTATCCGTTCGGTGAGTAACCGCCCCGGCAATTGCTCAGAACGAGTAGGTCACGGAAGTCTGGGCGCGGATGGCGTCGCCCTCCTGCTGGTTTTTGTAGTCGGTTCTCCAGCGTGAAAGCTGGCTGCCGAGAATGAAGTTCGGCGTGATGCGGTGCGTTACCGAGATGAACTGCGTTTCGTTCAGTGAGCGCATGTTTGCCGCAAGATCATCGTCGTTCGGATCGTCCATGCCCGCGCCGATGCTCAGCGTCGTCTGCGGGTTTGCCGCATAGCGCAGGGCCGCCCAGCCGCCGCGCGTGCGAATTGCCGTAGTGCCGTTCCTGCCCTGACCGATGCCACCCCAGTAATCGTCGAGATTCTCGCCACTGAACAGTTCGCTCGCAAAAAGCAGCTTGTTGCTCAACGGCAGCGACAGTTCGAGCACGCACGACCACGAGTCGAGGGTCACATGCGAACCATCGGCGGCGGTGTCCCACTCCTCCTGCCCGTAATGGCCAGAGACAGCGACAATCGCCGGTTTTGCCGAAACAAGGAGCGGCGTCGAAAGCGCCAGTCGTCCCTGGATCGAAGGCATCGCGGCGTCTTTACCCGAATCCGCGCCGCTGACGTTTGCTTCGCCAATCGTCCTCGCCGCCGCCACAGCAACCTCGACGCGGCTCTTGTCACCCGACTTGAAGCCTTTGGTGAAGCGAATCTGCGGATGGCGTCCGCCGATGTTGCCCGCGTCCCACATGATGGCCGGATCATCCACGAACGGGATGAGCGAGGCGTTCAAATCCCAGGTCTGCCCGGCGATGATGCTGAAGTCGCGTGCTGGCCAGTACGCTTTCATGAAGCCGTGGCGAAGGCGCGGATTCGAGGCGTTTTCGGTCGCACCGCTCAGGAAATCGAACTCGATGTTGCCGGTCAGCTTCATGGTCTCGGTATCGGGGCCTGAGAGGTTCATGCCAACTCTCGTGGCGCTGGCGGTGAGGTTCCACTCGGCATCGTCGTTGACCGTCGCTTCGGATGGGGCGTACAGCGCGATGTTGCCCGGCGTGATCCGCCCGGTGTCGTACGAAGCGTCGAAACGGGCGAAGCCGTAAAACTGAAGCTTCGCGCCCGAGGAGACTGTGACGGTTGCCGGTGACGCGGCTTCCGGCTTGTTGGCGGTCTGCGTCTGTGATGTGGATGGAGCCACAGCCTGGGCTTTGACAAGCGCCTTCAATTCAGCAAGCTCCTTTTCGAGGCTGGCAATCCTCTGTTCGATTGGCTCGGCAGCCATGGCCGGTGATGAGCCGAGAAGTGCTCCGGCAAGCAGCAGTGTCTGCCGGAGTGATCCTTTTGC
>CAIUQW010000426.1 GCA_903901395.1 uncultured Chlorobiales bacterium
TGTGACGCCGGGCTTCGCCCATTTCTTTGGCGGCACCAGCTTGCTGATTGTCGTCAGTGTCGGACTCGATACGCTTCAGCAGGTCGAGAGCCATCTGATGATGCGTCACTACGACGGGTTCATGAAGACGGCCAAGGCGAAAGGTCGCCGATAATCAAGGCCGGATCATGATCACCATCAAGAGCGAGCGGGAAATTGAGTTGATGCGGGAGGCTGGTGGACTGGTCGCCCGCGTGCTCGATATGCTTGAACAGGAGATCGCGCCAGGCATGTCAACGAAACGGCTCGATGAGCTGGCGGAACAGTTCATCCGTGATCACCACGCAGTACCGAGTTTTCTGAATTACGTGCCGAAAGGCGAGCCTGGCGTGACGCCCTATCCGGCAACGCTCTGCGTCTCGATTGACGAGGAGGTCGTGCACGGCGTGCCGAGCGCGAAGCGCATCATTCACGAGGGCGAAATCGTTTCGGTCGATTGCGGCGTTTACAAGAGCGGCTATCATGGCGATGCCGCGCGGACTTACATCATCGGCGAGGTCGATCCGGCGGTTCGGCAACTGGTCGATGTAACCCGCGAGTGTCTCGATCTCGGTATCGAACAGGCGGTCGAAGGCAATCGCCTGCATGACATATCGGCAGCCGTCGAAAAACATGCGCGTTCGTTTGGCTACAGCGTCATCGAGAACATGGTCGGTCACGGCATCGGCAGTGAATTGCATGAAGAGCCGGCAGTGCCGAATTATGGCAGACCGCACACCGGCGTGAGGCTTCGCTCGGGAATGACGCTCGCCATCGAGCCGATGATCGCCATCGGACGTTCGCGACGGGCAGTCAGCAAGCGGGGCGCCTGGGTGGCCGTGACGGAAGACAGGAGGCATTCGGCGCATTTCGAGCATACGATTGCCATCACGAAAGGTCCGGCGGAGATTCTCACGAAGTGACGCCAAAAGGGTAAGCATCAGTACTACAACATAACGATCAGACAGCGGAGATACATTGGCCAAGGAAGAATCAATAGAGGTGGAAGGCGAAATTCTGGAAGCGCTTCCCAACGCACAGTTCAGGGTCAAGCTGGAAAACAGCCTTGAAGTGCTTGCTCACGTCTCGGGCAAAATCAGGATGCACTATATCAGAATCCTTCCCGGCGACAAGGTCAAGGTGCAGATTTCTCCATACGACTTGACAAAAGGGCGGATTACCTACCGCTACAAGTAAAAAACAGTAAGAATTGTCCATTATCCGGTTGACTCTTAAGGATGTATTTATTACATTACATGCCTTTTCATATTTTGGACAGACCGGACAACCATAGCATGTGGGGTTTACCATGAAAATTTTTTCGTCTATTAAAAAACGTTGCGAACACTGCAGGATTATCAAGCGCAAAGGAAAACGATTTGTGATCTGCAAGGTGAATCCAAGCCACAAGCAGCGCCAGGGGTGATCTTCAGGAACAATCAACAGATTTGAGAAAAACATATGAGGTTAGCTGGGGTTAATTTGCCATTGAA
>CAIUQW010000427.1 GCA_903901395.1 uncultured Chlorobiales bacterium
CCCTATTTTCACATTTTAGTCCTATAAGTCCTTTTCGTCCTTTATCGCGGATTTCTGCTCTTACGGCACCAGCAGCTTGAAGCCAGTTGCCTTGTCGAGGAGCCGCTGAGCGCTCGAGTCAAGCAGTTCTACAAGAATAACCTCCATGACATGCCAGACTTTGACGCCGTTGCGCACGCAGCCGGTAACGGTGTTCTCCTCGCGGCCACAGGCCATGTGCAGGTGGACGATGGGGTTGCCCGCGTCGTCGGGGAAGAGCGTGCCCGTGCCGACAACCTCGTGCGCGTCGTACAGCTCATGCACCATCGGATTGACCGGAAACGCCCGGCTTTCCTCTGGTCCCACGACGAGCAGGCTCTCCTTGTCCGCGCCGCCGACCACGTTCAGGTACGCTCGCGCGATTCCTTTTTGCCTGGCGAAACGCTCGATCTCTTCATGAAAAATGTCGCCATCTTCAAGTCTGATGACAAACACCCTGCCCTGCCTTGCTTCCGAGTACTTCATGATCTTCTGTAGTTCCAGATAACGGTAAACGATTACTTCGTTGAAAGATAGGAAATTATTTCGTGTGATGGTTCAAGCGACTGCCGCGTCTTTATTTCAAGGTAAGCATCCTTTTTGAAGCAGCGATTTTTTCATGGCATGTCGTCAGAACGATGTGTCGGTTACTCGACCTGTCGGTCAATGGTTACTGTATATGTACACATCGAAAGGCAGGCCGTCGAAAAGATGAGAACCAGAAACCTGATGGACGAAATCCGGGAGATTCACCAAAGCGATAGCATCCATTGCTTTGCTATCGTATTGTAAAAAAAAGGCTTGCCGCGCAGTCGTCCACGGGTGCGCGTTGGATGCGGCTCATGGATATTCGACCAAAACAGGCGGAAAGATTCAAGGTGATGACCGATTCGAATCATAAGGAGCCGATTGCGCTGAATCATCCGAATTGATATTACGTCACGAGTTGCATTAATCAGCAAGAACTTTGGCACAGCGTGTTTTTTCGCAACCGGTAACAGTGCAATCATCGCCGGGCTATCTGACGCCAGAGGGTATCGTTCAACACGGTTATCATGATCTCAACGATGGGTTTCTGGCAGTGTTCGCGTTATCCTCGTAATTTCAAGCGAGTAGCTGTCTCGATTTTGCTTCCGAGACAGCCTCCGATCTTTTGTCTACGATGTCCACAACGTCCACTTTTTACCCTCAGCCGATCACCTCGAAACCCGTGTAGGGCCGCAGCACTTCGGGCACGCGCACCTTGCCGTCGGCTGTCTGATAGTGTTCGAGCAGCGACACCATCAGGCGTGAGGTCGCCAGCCCCGAGCCGTTGAGCGTGTGCACAAACTCTGGCTTGGCTTTGCCGCCGGGTTTGAAGCGGATGTTTGAGCGGCGGGCCTGGTAGTCTTCGAAGTTCGAGACGCTCGATGCCTCCAGATACTTGTTCTCCGCGGGTGACCACACCTCGATGTCGTAGCACTTCGCGGCGTTGGCGCTGATGTCGCCGCTGCAGAGCGTGATGACGCGGTAGGGAATTTTCAGCGCGCAGAGGATCGCTTCAGCGTGGCCGAGAATCTCTTCGAGCGCGTCGTACGACGCTTCGGGACGGGTGAAGCGCACCATCTCCACCTTGTTGAACTGGTGCACCCGCAGGAAGCCGCGCGTGTCCTTGCCGTAACTTCCTGCCTCGCGACGGAAGCAGGCGGAGTAGGCGGCATAGGCGATGGGCAGCTTGTCGGCGTCGAGCATCTCGCCACGATGCAGATTGGTCACCGGCACCTCGGCGGTCGGGATGGCGTAGAGGCCGTCCTCGGGCATGTGATAAACCTGGTCGGCGAACTTGGGCCACTGGCCGGTGCCGCGCAGGGACTCCTGGTTCACCATAAAAGGCGGAAACACCTCGGTGTAACCGTGGTTCGCGCTGTGCGTGTCGAGCATGAAGTTGATGAGCGCCCGCTCCAGCCGCGCCCCTTTGCCGGTATAGACCGGGAAGCCCGCGCCGCTGATCTTCGCGCCGCGCTCGAAATCAAGAATGCCGAGGCTCCTGCCGAGTTCGAGGTGATTTTTCACCGGGAAGTCAAGATTGTGCTCGAACGGAATCGGCCCTTTGTAAAGCACGTTCTCCTCGGCGGAACGCCCCTCCGGCACGCTCTCGTGCAGGCGGTTCGGCAGCGTCAGGAGCAGCTCCTCCATGTCGGCTTCGAGCGTCGAGAGAGCCAGGTCGAGATCGGTGATCTGATCGGAGACGGTTTTCATCTGGGCGATCAATTCGTCGCCCGAACCCTGCCCGGTGCGCTTGATGTTGGCGATCTCTTTCGAGACGCGGTTGCGCAGCGCCTTCAGGTCGTCGGTCTCTTGCACCATCGCCTTGCGTTCGGCGTCGCGTTCGAGCAGGCGGTCAACCTTCGGCGCGTCTTCGCTCTGCTGGCGGCGGCGCAGCATCTCTTTTACGTCGTCCGGATTCTGGCGTATATAATTAATGTCGAGCATAGTGGCGAATGGTTAGGCTGAGAGGAGCGATTTCACGAAGTTCTGGACTTTGCCGCCGTCGGCTTTGCCTTTGAGGGCTTTCATGGCGAGGCCCATCACCTTGCCCATCTCTTTCATCGAGGTCGCGCCGGTCTGGGCGATGATCTCGCGGATGGCCGCCTCGACCTCCTCGTCGGAAAGCTGCTGCGGCAGATACTCTTCAAGCACCTTCAACTCGGCGGTCTCGGTCTCGGCAAGGTCGAGGCGATTGCCCGCCGTGAACTGCTCGATAGCGTCGCGCCGCCGCTTGGCCAGGCCCGTGAGCACCTCGATCTCCTGCTCCTCGCTCAGCACGCCCTTGCCGCCAACGCGGATAGAGACCTCCTTTTCAAGCAGCGCGGCCCGGATGGAGCGGATGGCATTGAGACGAATCTTGTCGCCGCTTTTCAGCGCCTCTTTCAGTTCCTGATCTATCCTTTCTTTGAGACTCATGGCAGTACAATGGTGCGGTTCGTTGGTAATTTTTCATGAACCGGAAGATAAGAGAAAAAAACGAGATTGGTAGCTCTCCGCCGACAGATCCGTCCGATCCGTCGGATATGTCCGATCTGTCCTATTCATTGTGCTACGCCGCCTCACTCCTCCTGCAAATCGCCGCCGGTCGGTCTCAGCACGATCTCTTCCACCACCGTTCTCGCCGGGTGCAGGTAGGCCTGCACTATCGGCAATGCGATGTCCTCAGGCATCATCATGAGCGACTGCATTTCGTCACTCACTTCGCCCCACATCGGAGTATGCACCGCCCCCGGCTGGACGTCGGTGATTCGCACGTTGCACTTCCGCGCGTAGAGGCGCGTCGTTTCAACCAGGCCGCGCTGACCGAATTTCGACATGCAGTAGATAGCCGAGTGTTTGAAGGCTTTGGTTGCAGCTACCGAGGTGATGAAGAAGATATGCCCCGAGCGCTGGCGCTCCATCATGGCGAACAGCGCCTGCGTCAGGAAGAAGGTTCCTTTCAGGTTCGTGCTCATGGTATAGTCGAAATCCGCTTCGGTCATATCGAAAAGGGAACCAAAGCGCCCGACACCGGCGTTGTTAACAAGGCAGTCGATGCGATCATAACGCTCGGCAATGTGAGCAGACAGCTGCCGGACATCGGCCATATCTGACAAGTCAGCGGTGATGGTATCGGTCAAAGCTCCCTCGGCGCGGCATTCGAGAGAAATTGACTCCAGGTCTGCCGTGGTGCGCGACGAAAGGACAAGTACCGGCTCGAAATCGGGATGGTGCCTGATGGCACGGGCGAATTCAAGCGCGATAGCACGGCCAATGCCCTTGCCCGCGCCAGTGATGAGGATGATATGTTTCATAAATGCAAATGAAAAAAGTATTCAGATTTTATGTGAGTGTATTTAAATCGAAAATGTCTTTGGCTATTGCGCCATTTGACGAAATAATTTATATTAAACTAAAAAATAAAGTTGAATTTTCATTTTGATAACACAAACCTTCAGGTGTCATCATGGCTAAAAGCAAGGTAAAATGGTTCGATGGTAAAAAAGGGTATGGATTTATTCTGAACCCTGAGGGCGGAGAGGACATCTTTGTTCATTTTTCAGCGATCGTTTCCGATCAGAGCTTCAAGGTGCTCAATCAGGATGCCGAAGTCGAGTATGATCTCGACAAAACGCAGAAGGGCCTTCAGGCCAAGAATGTTCGTGAGTTTTCAATTGCTCCCGGCGCCATTGAGGCGATGGCGGGTGTTGTTGCTCAAAGCGAGTATCATTAAGTTCAGCTTCAGGAGGTTCTCTTCGCTGAGTTATTCAACACTGTCTCTTTCCGACCAATCCGGTGGATAGCCGGATTTTCCCCTCTTGAGACTTTTCCGCGCTCAATGGCTTCGCACGTGCCAAACTGTTCATAACATTGAGTGATCCCGGAAGCTAAACCAGTCATCGCCTCCTACAATCACATGATCGAGCAGTTCGATCTGGAGAAGGTCGCCCGCCTTTTTCAGGATCGTAGTGACCTGCTTGTCGGCGTTGCTTGGCTGTACGTCGCCCGACGGATGGTTGTGCACCAGAATGATCGAGTGCGCACTTTCGCGAATCGCCGCCTTGAATATCTCTCTCGGATGGATGAGCGAGGCGGTGAGCGTGCCGATGGTGACGGTTTCGTGCCGCAGAATCTGGTTTTTCGTGCTCATGAAGAGGACGTACAGATGCTCCTTGGTTTCATCGGGAATGCGTCCTCTCATGTACTCGAACACATCCTGCGCCCCCTGTACCTTGCGATTCATGTTACGCGTAAAGTGCAGTCGCCGCTGAAGCTCGAAGATCGCCGCGATCTGCATTGCCTTGGCCTCGCCGATTCCGGGAGTTTTCTGCAACTCCTGTATCGACAGATCGGCGAGGCGTTCGAGGCCGTGCGTCGAGATGAGCTTGTTGCAGGTGTCGAGGATGTTCAGCCCCGCTGTGCCGGAGCGAAGGATGAGCGCCAGCAGTTCGGCAGGACTGAGGGATTCCTTGCCTGAATGGAGAAACCGCTCCCTCGGACGATTGTCAGGGTCGATGTCGTGTATGCGCATGATTTTTCCTGTAGGGGTCAGGAGTGGATGAATACGCTAAAGATAAATCTGTCGAGGCGATAAATGCAAACGGAAGGTGGTGCGGACAAATAGAGTTGAATACAAAAAGGTCACTGCACCGTCACAAGCACGCAGTTGATAACTGTTATATTTTGTGTGTTTTATATGTATATTATGGTGTGCGTTCGTGCTTCTCGACTGTACTTTGGATTCCTCTCGAAATTCTGTTCTTGCTTAGTACGTATTTCAGCCATGCTAAACTCTGGCAGTTTGTGGTCGCGGGCGCATCCCTTCACATCGAAACTATTGCCGGTTGTTTGGCTAATAAAAAAAGCTGATCTTTGATGCTTGCTTAACAATTGTTTATCTTAATTGATGATAGTTCCGTTTAACCCCGTTCTTTCAGAAACATCAATTGTTGATTCGTTCAATGTCCTCCTGATATCCACTTCTGTTTCATGAAACATGTCATTGTCGTAGGCGGCGGCTTTGCCGGTCTGAATGTCGCGAAAAAGCTCGGTAACAAGGAAGGGGTAAGGGTAACGCTGATTGACAAAAACAACTTCCATCTCTTTCAGCCGCTCCTCTATCAGGTGGCGATGGCCGCGCTCAATGCTGGCGATATTGCTTATCCTTTGCGCATGATATTGTCGCGTTATCGCAACGTGACCGTCTTCAGAGGAGTCGTCAAGAATGTCGATCGCGAAAAGAGGACGGTTTATACCGATTTTGGAGAACTTCAGTATGATTACCTCGTTCTGGCTTGTGGTACGAAGCATCACTACTTCGGCCATAACGAATGGGAAGAGTTCGCTCCTGGCCTGAAGCCCATAGGTCAGGCCGCTGAAATCCGCAAACGGATCATGGAGGCGTATGAAAATGCGGAAAGAACGCAGGATGTCGCCGAAAGGCGCAAGTTGCTGACTTTCGTAATTGTCGGTGGAGGGCCTACCGGAGTGGAGCTTGCCGGTTCCATCGGGGAAATGAGCCGCTACTATCTCTCCAAATATTACAAAAACATCGATCCAAAGCTCGCCCGTATTTTTATCGTCCATGCCTCCCCCCGGATTCTTCAGACCTTCTCTCCCGAACTGTCGAGCAAGGCCACCCGCGCGCTTGAAAAACTTGGCGTTCAGGTCTGGACCTGCTCGGTGGTCAACCGGATTGATGCCGATGGCATACAGATTGGCAGTGAACGGATCGAGGCCGGAACCGTGCTGTGGGCTGCCGGAGTCAGAGCCACAAGCATCGGAAAAACCATCGGATTCGAAACTGACAAAACAGGCCGGATCATCGTCGGAGAATACCTCAGCGTGCCGGGTTATCCTGAAATTTTTGTCGGCGGAGACCAGGCTCATTTTGAACTTTCCGATGGTTCCACACATCCGGGGACTGCTTCGGTAGCACTGCAGGAAGGCCAGGCAATCGGTCAGAATATTTTGTGTGATGTCGAGGGAAAAGAAAGAACGCCGTTCAGATATCGGGACAAGGGGCAGATGGCGACCATCGGGAAAAATACCGCTGTCGCGGAGCGGGGGA
>CAIUQW010000428.1 GCA_903901395.1 uncultured Chlorobiales bacterium
CAACGAGTACAGGGATATACCGAACCGTCTGCTCTACTTCGACACAAGGGTGTCGAAAACACAGATTATCGGCGACGAGGATCTCGAAAAGCGCCTCGCCACGCTCAAAGCTAAAAAGCCTCTCCGCCTGGCTTTTTCGGGACGGCTCGTGGCCATGAAAGGCGCGGATCATCTCGTCCAGCTCGCCCTGAAGCTGAAAAAGCTGAACCTCACCTTCCACCTCTCCATCTATGGTGCTGGCGATCTGGAAGAGGAGATGAAACGATTTATCGAAAGAAACGAACTGCTGGAACTGATCACCATGAAGGGGGCGGTAGACTTCAACCAGATACTGATTCCCGATCTGAAAGAGAAGGTGGATGTTTTCGTCGCCCTGCACCGGCAGAGTGATCCCTCCTGCACCTATCTCGAAACCCTCTCCTGCGGCGTGCCCATCGTCGGCTACCGCAACAAGGCATTCGCGGGTATTCTCGATCTTGCCGATGTCGGGTGGGGAGTCAAGCCCGATGATCTCGACGCGGTGTCGTGGATGCTCCTCCGGCTCGACCTTGCCCGCGATGAGATTGCTGAAAAGTCGAGAAACGCCGTCGTCCTGGGTCGCCAGCACGATTTCGAAACCACCTACAGAAACCGGATCGACCATCTGCTCTCCATAACCCGTGGACGGAACCGCACATGAACGAGAGAGTCAACATCGTCTTCGCTTCCGACAGGAACTACATCCAGCACCTCGGCGCGGCGCTGGTTTCGCTGCTCTTCAACAACCGCGAGCTGGCGTTCACGGTCTACATCATCAGCAGCGGCATGACGCCGAAAGACCGGCGGCGCATCGATGAAATCGTGAAAGGGTACAACTGCGAGGTTCGGCACCTGACCGTTTCGGACGACCTGTTCGTCCAGCTCGCCACCGAGCACCCGATGTATCCAAAGGGCGTCTACTACCGGCTCCTCATTCCCTCGCTCATCGACGAAAAAAAGGTGCTCTACCTCGATTCGGATATCATCGTCAACGGCCCGATCCGGGAGCTGTACGACACCGATCTCGGCGACGCTTATGCAGGCGCTATCGAAGACCCCGGATTCGACCGCCACGACAAGTTGCGGATGGACAGATCGTCGCGCTACTTCAACTCCGGCATGATGCTCATCAACCTGGCCAAATGGAAAGAGATTGGATTGCAGAAAAAGGTGATCGACTTTATCGAGCACAATCCCGACGCGATCTGGTTTCCCGACCAGTGCGGCCTGAATTCGATCATCAACGGAAAGTGGAAGAAAGTGCCACTCAAATTCAACCAGCTGTCATCGATCTTCAGCAACGGGTTCGACGAGAAATTCGACTGCTTCAGTCGCGAAGAACTTCAGGAGGCCCGGACGAAGCCGGTCATCATTCACTACACGAGCGGCTCGAAACCCTGGCATTTCAAAAACAGGCATCCGTACAAAAGCTACTACTGGAAGTATCTGAAAATGACCCCCTACCGCCACGCCATCTACTCCGATCTGATGCCGATGCATCTCTTGAAATCGATGATTCCCAAGAATCTCAAGAGCGCCATCAAGAAAGTTCTGAAAAAACAGGCCGGTTGATGCATACGACGATATGAGCCGAAAAGAACACGCGCAGCAGAAGCTGGTCAGCAACGCCGTGGCGGGGATGCTCTCCACGGTTGTCTATATGCTCAGCCGACTGTTGCTGACACCGGTCATCCTGAACTACCTCTCCCTGAGCGAGTTCGGCCTCTGGTCGCTCTGCTTCATCATCCTCTCCTACGCGGGCATGGGCGGCTTTGGCGTCAACAGCACCTACATCCGCTTTGCGGCGCGGTATCTCGCGGAGGGCAAGGAAGAGGAGATCAGCAAGCTGCTTTCGACCGGCGTGACCTACATGTTTACCTTCTGCTCGCTCTTTTTCGCGGGACTCTACTTTTTGATGCCCTTCCTGATGGAGCGCTTCAACGTCGATCCGTCGCAACGGGAGGTGGCCGCGACGTTGCTGCTCGGCACGGCGGCGGTATTCAGCATCGAACTCGTGCTTGGCGGTTTCAGGTTCATCGTCAACGGCATGCACGAGTTCACCAGGGAGAAAACCGTCACCACCATTGCCGGACTGCTGGAAATCGGCGCGATCATTGGCTTTCTCGCTCTCGGCGCGGGAGTGAAAGGGTTGCTCTATGCCTTCGCCGTCCGGCTCGTTCTGGAAACTCTCGGCTGCTGGTTTATAGCAAAATCGCTGCTGCCCTCCCTGCGCGTCTCGCTGCGGCTTTTCAGTCGCGAGCACTTGCGGCACTTCTTCGGCTTCGGCGGCAAGGTACAGATTCTCGGCATTCTCGGCATCTTTCTGACCGCCGTAGACCGGATGTTCATCACCGCTATTTCAGGACTTGCCGCCGGAGGCATGTTCGAGATTGGCAGGAAACTCCCCTCCACGGCGGGCGGCATCTCCTCCTCCTCTTTCGGTCCGATTCTCTCGACCTCGGCGCATCTCGAAGGGAAGTGGAAAGAGGGCAAGTGGAAATCTCCGAAAGAGCGCGTCGTCAGCTACGTCCATATCGTGCTGATCACGCTGCTTCTGGCGGTCGTGCCGGTGGTTTTTCTCGACCATGTCCGCCCCTGGCTGCCCGCAAGCAGCTCGATCATCGCGCTTGCCGCCGCCGTTTCGGGCGTGCTGCTCCTCGCGTTGCTCGCGCGTTCGTTCGGGACGGAAAAGCGCCTCGAAAGCGCCGAGCTGAAAAAAATCTATCTCGACGCGATCCGCTTCACCAATATCATCAACTCGATTCTGTTTGTGTTTCTCATTGTCATGGCCCATCCGCTCATCGACGTCTGGGTTGGCACGAAATATCCCGAAGCCGCCGATGTCATGATTTTTCTCTCCATCGCCTACTCCGTCCAGCTCTGCACCGGCCCGGTGACCATGCTCTTCAGGGGGATCGACCGCAATGGCCGCGAACTTGAATATCTGCTGGTGCAGACGCTGCTCATGGTGATCTGGATTCCCGCAGGCACGACCGCCTGGGGGCTGACCGGCGCGGCGAAGGCGATTGCCGCGAGCATGTTCGTCAGCACGCTCTTCCTCATCTGGCGGAGCAACAAAACCTTCAGCATACGCATGAGTGAATTCCTTGGCCACGCCGTTTCGCCAACACTGCTGCCACTCATGCCCGCGCTGGCGATATACGCCATTTCGACAATCTGGCCGCAGACCGGGCGCATCAATCTGATGATTCAGATTCTCTCGTGCGGCGCGCTCTTCGTGCTGTCGAGCGGAGGATTGCTGTGGAAATTCGTCTTCAGCGAGGATGAAAAAGCCCGAGCGCTCGAACTTCTGCCACTGAAAAAACAGTCGGCATGATGCAAGTTGACCCTCCAAAAGAGGCGCTGCCGTTCGGCAAACCGAACAAGCCTGTTGACATCATTGGTTTCTTCAAGCGATATGGCCTGTTCGTGCTGGTCATCGGCGCGTTCCTTTTCACCGTGACGGTGCCGCTCGTGCTGCTCATCAGCAAACCCAATTACGAGGTTCATGCCGTACTGCGCATCGACCCGATCATCCCTTCGGTCATCACCAAATCCGAAGACCTCTCGATCATCAACTACTATCAGGATTACGCCAACACCCAGGCCAAGCAGATCATGAATTTCGATGTGCTCGGAAAAACGGTCAAAAAGCTGACCGCTGACGAGCGAGCCTCGATCTTCGCGCCGAACCTGCCGCCTGATGTATGCGCCGACATCGCCGCGAACATCATCAAGGTCAACCCGATGCCCGGCACGCATCTGGTGGATATTTCGGTTTCCGGGCCAAAGAAAAAGGGGCTGGCGTCGCTGGTCAACAACCTGATGCAGGCCTATCTCGACAAAATGCGCTCGGGCAACGAGATGCAGGATAACGCGCGGCTGGAGTACCTGCGGAACAAGAAGCAGGGCCTGACCAGCGAAATCGCGGCAATCGAAGAGAAGCTGAATATCCTGACCGAAAATATTTCGACCGCCGATTTTGCCGAGAACAACAACCTGGCGAACAGAAAACTCGCAGAGCTTCAGCAGGTGGAGGTCAACGCTTTCGCCGACAGGGTCTCGGCGCAAAACCAGTTCCACGAAGCAGAGAAAAACAACCAGCAGCTCAAGGCGCTCAGCCTCGATCCGATGGTGGAGGAGATCGTGATGGGCGACCAGTCGCTCGACTTCACCAGCTCTTGGACATACCAGCAGCAGCAGCAGCTCCGC
The DNA here is from genome assembly GCA_903901395.1 of uncultured Chlorobiales bacterium. GTDB lineage: Bacteria > Bacteroidota > Chlorobiia > Chlorobiales > Chlorobiaceae > Chlorobaculum. Next base: position 4,231 of record CAIUQW010000428.1, read on the forward strand.
AGCACCACCGATGGCCTGACGACCAGCAATCCGGATCGTATCTACGTCGAAGAGCGCATGAAGGCGATGCGTGATTACGAGAAAAAGTTGCAGAACGAGGTCCGTAATTCAGCGAAAATGATCGTCTACGGCAAGCGCGATTACGAGCAGAAAAAGGAGTTGATCCAGAGCAGAAACAAGGCTGAAAAAGCTAAAAAAAACGACGAAGAGCTGCTCGCTGAGCTTGACAAGACGCAAAAAGAGTCGGTGCGCATTTCGCTCGGCCTGCACCTGGGCGAGGCGCTCAAATCGACCCTGCAACACAAGCGCGACCTGCTCAATCAGGTCGATACCCGCATTCACGAACTCGAACTCGAAGGCAAGGCGCCGCTGCACATCGCCATCGAGTCGCTGGCCCGCGAACCCGACGTACCGGCAGGCTCCAACACGAAAAAACTGATGATGGTTTTTGCCGGTCTCTCTTTTGGTGGCGTTATGGTGCTGTTCTTCGTTTTCGATTTTCTCGACAACAGGATCAGGCGAAAAGAGGATATCAAGGCGGCGCTCGGCTATCCGCCAGCCAAAGAGATACTCAAATCCGCCGAGAAACGCTTTTCGCATATTCTCGAAGCGGCTCCCGATGACGAGGAGGCGCGGAAGATACGTAGCCTCGCGGTGAAGCTCGTGCATGAAAACCAGATCAACAGCTCGAAAGTCATTCTCTTCAGCGGCGTCGAACGGCATTCCGGCGCGACCTCGCTCGCCCGGAACTGCGCACAGGCGCTGAGTTCGCTCGCGCCGAAAGTGCTGCTGATCGAGGCAGCGGGCAACACGCCGCCGCTCAGCGCCATCGAGAGGCTCGGGCGCGAACCCGAAGGATTCCAGGAGCTGCTGAGCGAATCCGGCTCGTTCGAACAGCTTGTCGTCAAAGGCGCTGACGGTTCGCCCGACATGCTCTTCCACGGAAAATCGGCCTCGCGCATCGTCTCGCAACTACGCCTTCCAGAACTGTTCTCCCGGCTCAGGGAAACATACGATTTCATCTGCATCGACGCGCCGCCGGTGCTCGAAAGCAACCTGACCGAAAATCTGGCGCTCCATGCCGAAATCGTCACGCTCATCGCCCTCGGCAACAGCACCATGTACCGCGACCTTCGCGCTGCTGCGGAGGTGTTCGTGCGGCTGGAGGTTCCGGCAATCATGCCGATTCTGAACTGGGGCGGCCCGGCAAAAAGCTCAAGGATCGACCGGATGCTCGAAAAGCCTCCGGAGTTCCTCGACAGGATCAATGCCGGAAAGCTCGAAGCGCTGCTCCTGAAGCTGCCGTCTGGACGCCGCCTGTTCGACCTCGTCAACGGCGCACTGAAGGCCATCAAAACGGCGGCCAGATCGAACAATTCAGAATCCTCCGGCAAATGACGATGCGCAAGTCAGAGCTGCCGCGACAGATCGAATCCCGGCAACAACTGCACAGCCAACGCAAGTTTGCCAGAAACCGTGAGAAAACAGTGAGAAGCACGTTCTCCAATACTCAGGAAATATTGACAGACGGGCGAAAGCGATGAAGACGAACGAAAACGCAATGCCGATTTCAGCGACCGAGCCGGACTGGAGCCGGGAAGCGCCGGTTCCGGGGCGGTACGAACCCGCCAAACGGCTGCTCGCGGCGCTCCGGCGCTATCAGCGGCTGAAGGTTAGCGGCGGAATCGTTGGCCGCGCCGCGCGTCCGATGGTCGTCTTGCGGCATCGCCTCTGGAGCGCAGTCACGGGCGCGGACATTCCGCTCGACTCGAAGATCGGCGGCGGCCTGCTCCTGCCCCATCCGAACGGCATCGTCATCCATCCGGAAGCTGAAATCGGCCCGAACTGCCTTCTGTTCCAGCAGGTGACCATCGGCATGGGCGGGCGCAAACCGGGAGCGCCGAAGATTGGCGGCCATGTCGATATTGGCGCGGGAGCGAAGATTCTCGGCGGCGTCACGATCGGCGATCACGCGCTCATCGGCGCCAACGCCGTCGTGCTCGATGACGTGCCTCCGCGCGCCACCGCCGTGGGCATACCGGCGCGGATCGTCCGCCGGAGCGAAAAAGCAACGGATCGCGACGAACACTGAGATGCGCGACGCCATCATCACATCGGCCTGGAACCGGAAACGCCGCGCTCATGGTTGAGAACGCCGGAAATTTCATGGTGCCGACCGCCCTGTTCGGGTGGATTCCAATCGTCAAGGCGATTTTCAAGCGCTTCGAACCGAGACTCGCCGTCGCCATCGCCTTTGTCGCCGGGTGGCAGTTTCTGCCCGTCGCAGCCCTGAAGGTCAAAGGCATTCCCTCCTACAGCAAGGTGACCGCCACCTGCATGGTCATACTCTACTGGGCGCGAAAGTTCGACAAGGCGCGGTTCGACAAATTTACCTTCAAACCGATCGATCTGCCGATGCTTGTCTGGAGCATCGCACCCTTTTTCTCGTCGGTTTTCAACGACCTCGGCCTCTACGACGGCCTTTCGCAGGTCATGTACCAGAGCATCACCTGGTGGGTGCCCTACTACATCGGCAGGGTCTATTTTAACGATGCTGACGGGATAAAGCTGCTTGGCACGGC
>CAIUQW010000429.1 GCA_903901395.1 uncultured Chlorobiales bacterium
TATTTCATTTTCAACCAGTAGACTGCCATCCCCTGCCGTTTCAAACAACAACGGCAGGATCGAGTCATGAGAGGCCGGGTCGCCCATCTTATGCGTACAATAGAGTAGTGACTGCCGTTCTGTCAGCAGTGTTCCGGAAACATGCGAGAGTCCGAAGTCAATGTTTTGCGGGGTGGAGAAAAACCGCGCTATTCATCGTTTTTCAGGCTTTCGCTCACCGCCTGCTTGAATTCTTTCGAGATTTTGAAGGTCGGCACGTTCTTCGGCTCGACGGTCACCTTCTCGCCGGTTCTGGGATTTCTGGCCTGCCTCAGATTCTTGAAGCGGATGTTGAACGATCCGAATCCGCGAATCTCGATGCGTTTTCCGGCCTTGAGCGAATCGATGATGCTCTCGAACAGGCAGTCGACGACCGCTTCGGTTTCGTTCTTGGTCAGACCTGTACGCTGGGCGATCACGTTCACCAGGTCGGCTTTGGTGGTTGTCTGTCCCATGGTAGTGTGTGCTTGGGTGTTAGTGGTTTACCAATATTGCTGATTAATACCAAAGGCGGATAGCTACTACGACAAGAAAAACTGCGAACATGCGTCTCAAAAGGTCACTTGAGAGTTCGATGGCTATACGAGCACCGAAAAAAGCTCCGGCGAACAGACCGAGGGCGATGACGAGTCCGAACCACATATGCTCGGTCGTGATCTTGCCTGACTGGTAATATTCGTACACCCCGAGCAACCCGACCGGCAAGAGCAACGCCATGAGCGAGGTAGCGCTTGCGCTCTGCTGACTCATGCCGAAAAAGAAGACGAGCGCCGGAACGATGATCACTCCGCCACCCACGCCGAACATGCCGGACAGAAGTCCCGCCGCGATTCCCGTGATGAACAGAATGAGATACTGCATGATGCCTGTCGTCTAAATATTGCGTTGCTGCGTTCTCTGCCTCGCTCAAGCCGGAGAACCTGCGACGGCTCCATTCGACTTGACGATCTCATCGATTTCGTTCGAATCGAGCGACTCCTTTTCGATCAGCCGCGCGGACATCTCGTGCAGAATCCGCATATGCGCCGTGAGAATTTTTTGCGCGTTATCCATGCACTCGGTGATGATTCTCCGCACCTCGACATCGATCTGAAGTGCGGTATCCTCGCTGTACTCGCGCACATGTGAGTAGTCCTTGCCGAGGAACACCTCCTTGTGGCTGTCGCCGTAATTGACCGGCCCGAGTTTTTCGCTCATGCCCCAGTTCTTGACCATCTTGCGGGCGATCTCGGTTGCCTTCTCGATGTCGTTGGCCGCGCCGGTGCTCACCTCGTCGAAGACCAGCTCCTCCGCCGCACGTCCGCCAAGCGCGTAGGTGATCATGGCGATCAGGTATTCGCGGTTCTGCGTGTATCGGTCTTCGAGCGGCAGATAGGCGGTCTGGCCGAGGCTGCGGCCACGCGGAATGATCGTCACCTTGTGGATCGGGTCGGAGCCGCTGGTGAACTTCGAGACGATCACATGGCCCGCCTCGTGATAGGCGGTGAGCTTCTTCTGGTCGGGCGATATGAACATGCTCCTGCGCTCAGGCCCCATGAGCACCTTGTCGCGCGCCTCCTCGAAATTCTGGACGGTGATCTCCGTCTGCTCCTTTCTTGCCGCGAGCAGCGCCGCCTCATTGACCAGATTAGCCAGGTCGGCACCCGAAAAACCGGGCGTGCTGCGGGCGATGCTTGCAATATCGACTTCGCCCGCCAGCGGCGTGTTGCGGGTATGAATCTTCAGAATCGCTTCGCGGCCACGGATATCGGGCTTGTCGATGACCACCTGCCGGTCGAACCTGCCGGGGCGCAGGAGCGCCGTATCGAGCACATCGGGGCGGTTGGTGGCGGCGATGAGAATCACGTTGTCCTTGGTGGTGAAGCCGTCCATCTCCACAAGGAGCTGGTTCAGGGTCTGCTCGCGTTCGTCGTGCCCGCCGCCGAGACCCGCGCCACGGCTCCGGCCAACGGCGTCGATCTCATCGACGAAGACGATACACGGCGCGTTTTTCTTGGCGGTGTCGAACAGGTCGCGCACGCGCGCCGCGCCGACGCCGACAAACATCTCGACGAAATCAGCACCTGAAATGGAGAAGAAGGGCACCTTGGCCTCGCCCGCAATCGCCTTGGCGAGCAGGGTCTTGCCAGTGCCGGGAGGGCCGAGCAGGAGCACGCCTTTCGGAATCTTGCCGCCGATCTTCTGAAACTTTTCGGGACTCATAAGGAACTCCACAGTCTCACGCAGCTCTTCAACCGCTTCGTCAACGCCCGCCACATCGTTGAAGGTCACTTTGACGTCAAACTCGCTGATGAGCTTGGCGCGGCTTTTGCTAAAGCTGAAGATGTTTTTCGACGCACCGTTCTGTATCGACATACGCCTGAAAATGAAGAAATAGGCGAAGCCGAAGAGAATCCACGGCAGGACAAGTAAGAGAATATTGGAAAACTCGTCGCTGCTCTGGACGATCTTAAGCTGAACGCCACTTGCAGCAAGGCTGTCGGCCTGCGTGCGGTCGAAGCCTGGAATACGCACCATGAAGCGGTCGGAGCGCACGGTGGCACCGTTGGTCAGGTGCAGATCGCTCGCGGTCTTGAGCTTGCCCGTCAGCAGCGCGGAACGATCCTGGCTGGTTTTGACGGTCACTTCAGCGAGCGAATTGCCGGTTACGAACGAACGGAACTCGTTATAGGAAATTTCCGGCGAGATGTCCTGGGAGAAAAAGCGCTGAAAAACAAACAACCCAAGCACCGCCAGCATCAGTACAAGGATGAATTTGGGAAATCCTCCCTCTCGCCCCCCGTTTCCGGGAAAGCTTCCATCAGGCTCCGTTCCTTTCTCAGGCGGCATGAAGCGGTTGTTCGGACGGCCTTTTGGGGTCTTGTCGCTGCTGTTATTCGACGGCATCTGGCTCTGTTCGGGTGATGCAAGATAACTTACGGCATAATAAGTAATTAAAAGTAAAACTTCAGCAGAAACCAAAAAGTTTTCGCAAACCGTCTCCAGCAAGCTTTTTCAGCCGTTATTTTCTTTTTTAAAGCTCAAATATGGTTCGGTTGACGGCGTTTTGTTCTTTTCGCTTCTGATTGCCGAATGGAGCGAGATTTTTTTAAATTCCATGCGTTTCGAAGGCGAGATCGACGGCGCGCGGTATATTCATTAATCATGAAAACCCATTGTCCGCTTCGGTCTGCCGCAATCACTAAAACTTGATCTTTCGTACTATGGCCGGTCAAAAGGTTAGAACGCGATTTGCCCCATCTCCAACGGGATATCTCCATGTCGGCGGTCTGCGCACCGCACTGTACAACTATCTCTTCGCCAAGAGAATGAACGGGGATTTCGTCATCAGGATCGAAGACACCGACCAGAGCCGCAGGGTCGAGGATGCCGAGAAGAACCTCATCAGCACGCTCGAATGGGCGGGCATCATCGCCGACGAAAGCCCGATGCACGGTGGCAACTACGGCCCCTACGTGCAGTCGCATCGCCTTGCGATCTACAAGGACTACTGCACCCGCCTGCTCGAAGAGAAAAACGCCTACTACTGCTTCTCGACCTCCGAGGAGCTCGAAGAAAACCGCCAGCTCCAGCTCAAGCAGGGATTGCAGCCCAAATACAACCGCAAGTGGCTGCCCGAAGAGATGGGCGGCAACATGCCTGAATCCGAAATCAAAAAGAAGCTCGCCGAGGGCGTGCCCTACGTCGTGAGGATGAAGGTGCCGGATTATGTGTCGGTCTGGTTCGAGGATATGATTCGCGGCCCGATCGAGTTCGACTCCGCCACCATCGACGATCAGGTGCTCATGAAGTCCGACGGTTTCCCGACCTACCACTTCGCCAGCGTCATCGACGACCATCTGATGGAGTTCACCCACATTATCCGTGGCGAGGAGTGGCTGCCCTCGATGCCGAAGCACCTCTTGCTCTATGAATTCTTCGGCTGGGAGCCGCCGAAGTTTGCGCACCTGCCGCTCTTGCTCAACCCCGACCGCTCCAAGCTCAGCAAGCGCCAGGGTGACGTGGCCGTCGAGGATTACATGCGCAAAGGTTACAGCAACGAGGCGATTGTCAACTTCGTCGCGCTGCTCGGCTGGAACGAAGGCGAAGGCAGCGAGCAGGAGGTGTTCAGCATGGATGAGCTGATCTCCAAATTCTCGCTCGAACGTGTCGGCAAAGCCGGAGCCGTCTTCAACGTTGAAAAGCTCTCGTGGCTCGAAAAGCAGTATATCAAGACCCGTCCTGTCGAGAAGATCGTGGCCAACATCAGGCCGGTGCTTCAGGCCAGGCTGGCGGAATTCTCGCCAGAGATGCCGGTCGAGCGCATCAGCTCCGACGATTATCTCGCCAAGGTGGTCGAGCTGATGCGTGAGCGCGTCAACTTCGAGCACGAGTTCGTGACTTTCAGCAGCTACTTCTTCTTCGAGCCGGAGAGCTACGAGGAAGAGGCCGTCGCCAAGCGCTGGACCTCCAACGTGCCAGCGCTGCTCCAGGAGTTCATCGAACTGCTCGATGCCAGCGACGATTTCACCGCCGAGAATATCGAGGCGCAGCTCAAGGCATTCGCGGCTCCGAAGGGCGTGAAACCCGCCGTGCTGATCCATCCGCTCAGGATCGCCGCCTCCGGCGTCAGCTTCGGCCCGAGCCTCTACCACATGCTCGAAGTGCTCGGCAAGGAGACGGTGCTCCGCCGCATCCGCCGCGCCATCGAACGCATCGAAGCGCCCGTCGCCTGACCGTCTCAATGCGGGGCATTCCGGTGCCCCGCGGCGGAAAAAAGTTCTTTTTCTGTTTGGAGTTAAAGGTGTAATTGCTATATTCACCTCACCCAATTGGACAGATAGCTCAGTTGGTAGAGCAAAGGACTGAAAATCCTTGTGTCGGGGGTTCGACTCCCTCTCTGTCCACCACAAATACCCCTCCCTCAAGCCCCGGAACCCCCGGGGTTTTCGCTTTTCGGCGGATTTTGGTTCGCGATGCTTTTTATGATGATAGCCGGAGCGTGAATCTTCCGAATCTTTCTGTATATTTCCCGCAGCAGTATCCTGAGTAGTACCCTTTACTTAACTCGACTATGATTAAAAATGAAAAAAATCTGGATGGCGGGCGCTGCAATATTATTCCTGACTGGTTGTATTGCTAAAGTTTCTTTTGCGCAAGATGTCGCAACAGTGGATTCATTAAAATCTACATCAGTGGTGATGAGCGGAGCCGTTAAGGAAAAATCTAATGATAAAAAAGTAAGGTTTATAGGGGTTTATCTGAACTCAGATGCTTTGTTAAAGCCAACTGATTCTGAAAATGTAATCGGAGATTATAAGAAAATATCAGAGTATGCAATTCTTCCGGTCTCTAAGTTTTGTTATACAAAAAATGATAAGGATTATTATGAAGTTATGTATTGTGGAAAAGGTTATGTTGTTGAAGAAAATGTAATAAATATATCTGTTGAGGATAAGAATTTTCTTAAAAATATTGATAATGATTATAGCTCTTTGATTATCAATAATGCTCGTGAGGCATCTATTTATCATAGAATGAGGGATTTTGATAAGGCTATAAATTTAATGAGTGGTTTAAAGAAAAAAGGCTTAGTTATTTTTGATAGGAGTATCTATGATACGAGCGAGTATACCGACGGCACAGGGTTTAGTATTTCTGTGGTCAATTTGTCTGGAAAGATTATTAAGTATATATCTTTCACTGTGATAGGGTATAATCCTGTAAAAGATGTAGTTCGTGGACGTCAAGGAAAAAGTCCTTACATTACCGTAAGAGGGGTGGGGCCAATCAAGCCGGGGGAAGGTGGTGAGTATAATTGGGAATATCTGTGGTTTACTGATTTGGTCCAAACGCATAAAATAACTCTTATAAAATTACAGTATCTTGACGGATCGGTTAAGGTTTATAATAACCCAGAGTCATTGATTTTGTCTGGATATGATAAATATTTGATGGGTGTTTTGGTCGATCCTGATACTAAAGAGGTTATGGATGGTGTTGTGGATAAAAGTAAAAAATGATATTTTTTTGTTGTGTTGTTATTATGCAAAAGAAGCAAACAAAGATAGAATGGACGGAGTCAACGTGGAATCCGGTGACGGGGTGCACGAAGGTTTCGGAGGGATGTCGGCATTGCTATGCTGAGTTGTTTGCGCGTCGGCTTAAGGGGATGGGGGTTGAAAAATACCGGGCCGGGTTTCATCTGACTTGCCATCCGGAGGTGCTGCAAGAGCCGTTCAGGTGGAAAAAGCCTCGGGTTGTGTTTGTGAACTCGATGAGCGATTTGTTCCATAATGACATTCCGCTCGATTACATTCAGAAGGTTTTCAGCGTGATGAGGCAGAATCCGCATCATGTGTTTCAGGTGCTCACCAAACGCGCGGATGTTCTCAGATATTACGATAGCGAAGGTTGGCTGACTTCACCACATAATGCATGGCCGCATAACGTGTGGATGGGCGTCACGGTTGAAAATGCCGATACTATCGAACGGGTTGAGTTGCTGCGTCAAACGAAAGCTAAGGTAAAATTCCTTTCATGCGAGCCGCTTCTCAGCGCTTTGCCTGATTTGAATCTCGATGGAATCGATTGGGTCATCGTTGGCGGCGAGAGCGGACGTGGCGCAAGAAAGATGAATGAAGAGTGGGTTCTTGAAATTCGGGAGAAATGCCTTGCCGCCAATGTTCCATTTTTCTTCAAACAATGGGGCGGAGTAAACAAAAAAGCCGCAGGCAGGTTGCTTGAGGGGAAGGTGTATGACGGGAGTCCGATGGAGTTGGTTGGTGGAGAGAGGTTGCTGTGAATACGATGAAAATATATGGATAAGACAAGCCGGGGTCACATAAGTCTAAAATTAATGCTTGTTTATTAAGTGTTTGAGTTTTTCATAAAATATTTTTAGGGCTGAATGATGCCTGCGATAATTTGCGAATAATATTTTTGTTGCTGAATAATTGAAATTCTTTAAACGATCAGGATTTTTAGAACAAGCGGGCGTCCTTCGACAGGAATTGATACTGATGCGGAGCCGACATTGATAGAATCGATTTTTTTTAATTTTGCGGCGGTTTCTTTTTGGACGTATCCAATATGCTTTACGACTGTCTTTCCATCAACGATTGCTGATCCCATGACCTTGATGGCGTTTTTGTCAAATTCGTTGTTAGACTCACGCTCAAGGAACAATTTGAATTCTGGCTGATCACCGACCAAAAGAAAGTTTTTCCACCTGTCTTCATATTCCATGCCCATAACTTTCTCTTCGTAAGGAGAAACAATTCCGGGTCGTTTGTATTTATCTTTCATTCGTAGGTAGTTTTCTGGATATTTCCATCCTTTTATTTTATACCATTCTCCTGGTACGATATCAGTGTCGTCGTCATCGTAAATTGCAAACTGAAAGTTTTTTCCTGAAGGAATTGGGCTGCGCGGTGTCATTGTTTCCACCCTCATGTGTTTTTTGATCCATTCGCGGTTGGCCCATACGAAGTACACAATAACGAGAATGATGATAAAAGTGATCATAATTGTAAAATGTTTTATCTCAATGTTTTAAGGGGGTGCCGTTGTTCTTGCCTCTATAATTCTCAGTGTCAATTATGATAATATAAAGATCGGAAAGCGCTATCTTGGTGAAATTGTTTGACTTTTATGTCGGTACTTGTGGGTTTAACAAGATTGATGGCGAAGTTTTTGACGTATGTGCATTCGAATCCTCCTCTCTCCTCCGGTTTCCTTCGCAAGGGCTATCCAGCCATTCCGCCTGTCGTGTCGTGATTTCGCCACGCTGTCTGCCTGCCAGCGCTTTCCGACATGAATATCACGACCGAACGGCTTCAGATGGCTTTCTTCTGAACTCATTGCCTTTCCTGTTGTAAATCGTATCTTTCGACCCTCGTAATCAACCTTGACTGACCAGTTTTATCGATACCGGAGACGCCCGTGAAAGTGAACCTTGACAGAACATCATCCGGATTCTGCATTGGCGTGCAGGGGACGATCCATGTTGCCGAAGAGAAGCTCGCCCGCTCGGGTTCGCTCTACTCCCTCGGCGACGTGGTGCACAACGAGGTGGAGGTGAAGCGGCTCGAAGCGCAAGGTCTTGAAACCATCGACATTCCTGCGTTCGAGAAGCTCCGGGACGCCGAGGTGCTCATCCGGGCGCACGGCGAGCCGCCTTCGACTTACGAGACTGCCCGCCGGAATAATCTCAAAATCACCGACACCACCTGCCCGGTCGTCTCGAAGCTGCAAAATACCGCCCGCCTCCTGCACCAGCTCGGCTATCAAGTAATCATCTACGGTAAAAGTTCTCACCCGGAGGTGATCGGCATCAACGGCCAGTGCGACAATCGCGCCGTCATCATCAAGCATCCTGACCTCTGCGACGCCGCTGAAATCGCGCCGCTCGACCTCGAGCGCCGCACCGCGCTGATCTCGCAGACCACGATGGATGTGCCCGGCTTCTACGAGCTGAAAGCGAGCCTCGAAAAGCTCTTCGCGGAAAACTCGGACGAAAATGCTTCGTGGATGGCGATCCGCGACATCGATATCACGGCGGAGATGACCGGCGTCAAGCCGATGCCGCAGCTCGTTTACAAGGACACAATCTGCCGCCAGGTGTCGAGCCGCAACGGCAAGCTGCGCGACTTCGCGCTCGCGAACGGCTGCATCGTCTTCGTGGCGGGGCGCAAAAGCTCGAATGGCCAGGTGCTCTACAACATCTGCCGCGACGCCAATCCACGCAGCTACTTCATCGAGGATGTCGAGGAGATCGATCCGTCGTGGTTCGTCGCCGAAGATGGCTCGCGGGTGCAGAGCGTAGGCATCTGCGGCGCGACCTCGACCCCCATGTGGCTGCTCGAAAAGGTGGCCAGCTACATCGAACGGACATTCGCCTGACTCCGGCACGCCGGACGCATGAACGCAACCATGAAACGATACCGACCATGACCTCCGTCAATCTCACCATAGATGGCCGCCGCCTGCTGGCAACTGAAGGCGAAACGATCCTCGAAGCGGCCCGCCGCCACGGCATCGATATTCCGACCCTCTGCTTCCACGAGGCGCTGCCGACCAGAGGCTCGTGCTGGCTCTGCATCGTGGAGATCAAGGGGAAGAACCGTTTCATCCCGGCGTGCAGCACGAAGGTGAGCGAGGGAATGGTGGTCGAAACCTCGAACGGCGAGCTTGCCGCCATGCGCCGCCAGAGCCTCGAACGCATCATCGCGATGCACTGCGGCGACTGCTTCGCCCCCTGCGAACTTGCCTGCCCGGCGGGTTGCGACATTCCCGAGTTCATCGCCGCGATAGCCAGCGGCAGCGACCGCGAAGCCATCGAAATTATCAGGCAGACCATCCCGCTGCCGGGCATCCTCGGCCGCGTCTGCCCCGCGCCGTGCGAGGAGGCGTGCCGCCGCCACGGCGTTGACGAGCCGGTCTCGATCTGCGCCCTCAAACGCTTCGCCGCCGATCAGGATATGGCGGATGGAGCCGCGCTGCCGGAGCGCAAAGCAGCCTCGGGCAAGCGCGTGGCCATCGTCGGCGCTGGCCCGGCGGGGCTGACGGCGGCCTGGTACCTGCTGCTCGGAGGGCACGAGGTTACGATTTTGGACGCCAACGAAAAAGCTGGCGGCATGATGCGCTACGGCATTCCGAAGTTTCGTCTGCCCGAAACGGTGATCGACGCCGATGTCGAGCCGCTCGCGAGGATGGGCGCGACCTTCCGCTTCTCAACAGAGTTTGGAAAGGATGCTAACTGGACGGAGCTGCAAGCGAATCACGACGCGCTCCTCATCACCATCGGCGCGTCGATGGCCTCGAAGCTCGGCATTCCGGGCGAGGAACTTGCGGGCGTGAAGAGCGGCATCGGCTTCCTGCGCGAGATCGCTCTCGGCGCGGCGACGCAGCCCGGCAACTCGGTGATCGTCATTGGCGGCGGCAACACGGCCATCGACGCGGCCAGAAGCGCTTTGCGACTCGGCGCTGAATCGGTGACGCTGCTGTATCGCCGAGGTCGCGAAGAGATGCCCGCCAACCGGCTTGAAATCGAGGAGGCGATAGCGGAGGGAGTCGAATTGCGCCTGCTCGCCGCGCCGGTCTCGATCGAACAGAATGCGGATGGCCTCGTCGTCAACGCCGTTGAGATGCAGCTTGGCGAACCCGACGCGAGCGGACGCCGCCGTCCGGTGCCGGTCGCCGGTTCGGAGTTCACGCTTCGAGCAGACACGGTCATCGCCGCCACCGGCCAGCAGGTCGACCTCCCGGCGGAAGCCGCGCCGGCCGTCGGAGTCGAGCGAAACGGCAATTTGCGGATCGACGCCGCTTCGATGCTCACCACCGAGCCGGGCGTCTTTGCCGCCGGTGATTGCGTCACCGGCCCCGATCTGGCCATCGAGGCCGTCAGGCAAGGACGTCTCGCCGCCGAGGCCATCGACCGATTCCTGAACGGCAACGATCCGTCCCGCGCCGGGGAGCCGCGCTTCAACTCATCCTACGGCGAGCGCGACAAAGCGCCGCGCCGCTTCTACGAGCGGGCGCGTCCGGCGGCGCGAGTTGCCGTGCCGGAGCTGGAAGCCGAGGCGAGACGCCGGAGCTTCGAGGAGGCTGTGACCGGTTACGGAATCGATGCAGCACGGGCGGAAGCTCGACGCTGCCTGCGCTGCCGCTGCCAGGCGGTGGAGAATTGCCGCCTGCGCGATCTGGCGACCGCGTCGGGCATCGCCTCGAATCCAGCCGTCGAGACAGTAGAAGAGGAGTTCTTCAGCATCGACAGCGCGGGCAACATCCGCTTCGAGCGCGAGAAGTGCGTCGATTGCGGCATCTGCGTCCGAACCATCGAGTCATTCACGGCAGATTCCACCGGATTGCAAACGGAACTGACGGCGAACTGCCCGACCGGAGCCATCAGCGCGAGAGGTTATTGAGGGTCTATGAGAGCTGCCTGTATCCGACCCGATATACCGCACAGGGCATTGAACATGATTATTCTGGCAAAAACCTCTCATTCTTAACTGTAGGGGCGGGTCTTGCGCCCGCCCTCTTGTGTAATAGCATTCAACGGCAATCCATGCAGAATCAACGAAAGCCGTGAAGATGGGTCGCCACGCCCCGATAAGACGGGACTCGCGATGACGAATCCTTATACTGCTATCTCATTATCTTTCTGACGGTTGTTGGGTATAACAACGAGATAGCGGCCTCGCTCACTTCTTCCCCTTTTCTTCCGGCTGATCGTCGCTCTTGAACAGCCAGTCAACAACCTTCATCACCCCTTCGCCTTTGTGGACGGCGGACTTGACCGACTTGCCCGCTTTCTGCGCCTTTTCGGCGGGATCGCCGCCGTGCCAGCTCACCCACGCGACATAGAGAATGCCGAAGGCGATGAGCACGAGCGCGAGCCGGACAATCCTCCGCGCGAACGACAGGACGATCATGAGTGAGATGATCACGGCAATGCCGAGCGCTATGGGATGGCTGGTCAGATAATTGATGATGGTTGTCATGGTTCGATGATCATAGATATTCGAGCAAAACCGAGGCTACATGCCGCGACGGCGAATCGGCGGAAAGCCGCGCCCGCGCTTGCTGAAGCTCGGTTTTCATGGTCGAGGCTACCGCCGGGTCGTTGAGAATGTTGAGCGCGGTTTCCGCGATTTTCGAGGCGTTCGCTTCGTGCTGGATCAGCTCCGGCACAGCCTGCTTTTGAGAGAGCAATCCGCACGCGACGATGTTGGCCAGCGCGATGTTGTGCAGCTTTACGAGCCGTTTGCCGATAAAATAGTTCAGCGGCGAGGTCTTGTAAAGCACCACCATCGGCGTGGCGAAGCAGAGCGATTCGAGCGTCGCCGTGCCGGAGGTGACGAGCAGCAGGTCGCTGTACTGCATCACTTCGTACGAAGAGCAGTTGATCGTCTCGATGCCCGCTTCGCCCAGATGGCGATCATAGAGCGCTGCATCGATATGCGGCGAGCGGCCAAGCAGAAAGATCGTCTTTGCATCATTCTGGATGATTTTCGCCGCGCCGAGCATCTCGGGAAAAATCTTCTCGATCTCCTGACGGCGGCTGCCCGGCAAGAGGCCGACGATGCGGACGGAAGGATCAATGCCCCTTCGTTGCAGAAACTCCGGCTTCGGCGCGAGCTTCAGCTCCGCCAGCTCCTCGACGACCGGATTGCCGACAAACTCCGCCTCGATACTGTGGCGGCGGTAAAATTCCACCTCGAAGTCGAAAATCACCAAAAGCCGATCAACGCAGGCGCGAATCTTCTCGACGCGCCGCTCCTTCCACGCCCACACCTGCGGCGAAATGTAGTAGATCACCGGAA
>CAIUQW010000430.1 GCA_903901395.1 uncultured Chlorobiales bacterium
CCGTCCCCGGCGACGCCGACGGCTATCCCGAAACCTTCGAGTACAACGACGCCACCCTCGCGCTCCGCATCGGCGACGGCCAGTTTGCGCCCGTCACGCCAGAGGTGTTCGCATTCGAAGTATCGGGGCTGAAGGTGGTGCAATCGTGGCTGAAATACCGCATGAAGAAAGGCGCTGGCAAGAAATCCTCGCCGCTTGACGACATTCGCCCCGAGCGCTGGACGAGCCAGTTCACCACCGAACTGCTCGAACTCCTCTGGGTGCTCGAAGCCACCATCGAAAGCTATCCAGCCCAGGCCGCGCTGCTCGAAACTATACTCGCCAGCGACTGCATCCACGCAAGCGAACTCCCCGCCGTCCCCGAGCACATGCGCAGCCCAAAGAAAGCCAAACCCACCACCGGCGACCTGTTCGATTTCGAGGAGTGACTACCGACCTATCGATCCGCAATAAAAAAGGCGACAGGCCGCGATAACCTGTCACCTTCGATAAAGTGATCCCGCCGAAAACGATTCAGCTCGCGCTCACGCCACCAGCTCCGTCCTCCTCTTCAACATCGCTACGGCTATGCCTCCAAAGCCAAGCAGCACGATGCTCGCAGGCTCGGGAATGGGAGATGATAGCTGAATGCCGTTGATGTTCGCTTGACCCGCAACTCGCCAATAATTGATGACCAGATTTCCGGCGGAATCTGTCAGAGCATCGATTTGCAAGTAGTTCTGATTCACGATAAAGCTTGATGCACTTCCATCCGATTGGCCTGTAACATAGGAAACACTATTCACCGATACGCCGAGTTTATCTCCACTTGATAGATCATCTCCTTGAGTGTAAAGGTAAAGCACATATGAGCTGTCCGCATTTAATCCGCCAAACGTTATCGATCTGGTCGCGCCATCATTCGAAAAAATGAAGCTGTTCATCAGGTTTTCATTCGTCGTCCCGGAAAAACCACTGCCGCTATAAAAGGGATTGGGAGCCATTTGAACCTGAGTGCTGATTGACACTGTCGTTGTGTTCTCCTGGCTGTCCTTCAGATTCAATACTGCTCCTCCAGAATAGTCTGTCACCATATTCCAGTAGTCCCCAGAAGTACCAGCAACTGCCTCACCTCTGAAGGTTTTCAACGACCAGGGATCAACATAATCGATATTGATCAGTTGAGCGAAAGCTTGATCAGAGCAAAACAGCCCTGAGAGCAGCAATAAAAAGCTGAGAGTTTTCTTCATAAACGTCAATTCTATGAGTTTGAAAAAGCTCCATACCAAAGAGAACGACAGCTCTTGATAACACGTGGCTTGACTTTACGTTATCAAGAAAAAAATTAGAATACTCGCCTCGCCTACGAGAGTCCCCCGTCAGCAAGAAGATAGTATCTTCAGGGAAGCTACCCAAAGTATATACATAAACAGAAATATTTCAAGTATATCCACTCAGGGATACTCAAAAACCCCGACGAAGTCAAAACGGAAGCAAACAACCGCTCTCCCCCTATGCGAGTCCGCGATTGAATCGAACGAGCCGGGCCTTTCGTGACATTAATATTATGAAAACTGAACGTATTGAGGTATTTTTGAAGATAAACTAAAGCGCAAAACACGAGAATACGTTCTGACGGATTACCCAAAACCCCTGCCTCATGCCATTCGATCCTCTCGAATTCGATCTGTTCAAAGACTTTCCGGAACCGGTCTTTGTCATGGCTCCTGATGGAACGATTCTCGCCGCCAACCGTTACTTCGCTTCACGCTTCGAGAGCCTCCACGAGCACATCACCGGTTGCAACATCTTTGACCTGCTCACCGAAATCAACGCGCCACCGGAGGTCATCGCCAACCGGAAGGCAAAAACCCAGGAAGTGCTGCGAATCGGAAAGTATGTCGCCATCGATGATCCGATGGATGGCGATATCTGGAGAAGTTCGATCTATCCTGTTTTCGATGCCGAAGGAAACATCTCGAAATTGCTGGTCTTCGTGCAAAACGTTACCGCGCAACGGTTAGCTGAAAAGGAGCGCAAGGTGTTTCAGGCCAGAATGAATTATGCGCTTGAAATCAGCCATGTCAGCGTCTGGTCGCATGACCTCGACAGAAACATCCTTTCGAGAACGCTGGAGCACGATCGCATTTTTGGCTATGATTCGCTCGTACCTGACTGGAAGATCGAGCGATTTTTTGGCCACATTCACCCCGACGATCGACCCATGGTGATGGCCACGTACGACGCCTCGATGGCGAATCTGTCGGATTTCAATATCGAGTTCCGTATTCAAAGAACGGATGGCGAAATCCGCTGGATCAACCTGGTCGGCACCTTCCGCTTCGCCAAACCGGGCGCTCCCCGGCTTATTTTTGGCATCATCCTCGATGTCACGGAGAAAATACTTGCGAACCTCGAACTCGAAAAGTTGCAAACGCAGCTTCAGCACTTCCAGAAAATGGAGCTGCTCGGCCAGCTCGCCGGAGGCATCGCCCATGACTTCAACAACGCCCTGACCGCCATTATCGGCAACATCGAACTGGCGCAACTGAAAATCGATCCATCGCTTCCCATTGCAGGGCATCTCAGGGACGCCCACAAATCGGCCATGCGATCAGCGCACCTGACCAGCCAACTGCTCGGATTCGCCCGCAAGCAGATGCGAGTGCCTAAAGCGCTCGACCTGAACCGGGAGATAGAAAAACTCATCCCGATGCTCAAGCCGCTCATGGGCGAGCAGATCGAATTCGTCTGGCGACCCGGCCAGCATGTGCCGGAGATTTTCATCGATCCCACCCAGCTCGATCAGGTGCTGAGCAATCTCTGCGTCAACGCCAGGGACGCCATCGAAGAGACCGGAACATTAACGATCACGACCGGCGAGGCGCATATCGAAAAGGAGGTTTGCGCGAACGGGCATCCGTGCCAGAGTCCCGGCGACTATGCCATCATCACGGTGAGCGACACCGGACACGGTATCGACTGCGCGACGCTTCCCCATCTTTTCGAGCCCTTTTTCACCACCAAGCCGGTCGGAAAAGGCACGGGCCTCGGCCTCTCGACGGTGTACGGCATTGTTCGCCAGAACAACGGCGCTATCGAATGCCAGAGCGAGCCCGGCAAAGGCGCGACATTCCGCATCTTCTTCCCGAAACATTCGGGGGAGCGTGCGGTCTTATGGTCAACAGAGGCTGTCGAAACTTTCGAATCAACAGCGGGCACGGTGCTTCTGGTCGAAGACGAACCAGATATTCTCAACATTCTCAAGCTGGCGCTCGAAGAGAGAGGGTTCAGGGTGCTTGTGGCGCTCGATGCTGAAAACGCGCTCGACATCGCGGACAATCTCCATGAGAAGATCGATCTTCTGGCGACCGATATCGTCCTTCCACTCATGAACGGTATCGAACTGAGCCAGCAGTTACAGAATCGAATGCCGGAGATGAAATGCCTCCTTATGTCCGGCTACGCATTCAGGCACAGCGGCGTCAGCGCTCCATCGGCAAAACAGGTGAACTTTATCAGGAAGCCCTTCGCGATTCCCGAG